>NZ_BCBG01000015.1:0-153259 GCF_001320485.1 Pseudomonas sp. NBRC 111130 | reverse complement strand
CCCTTCCCGTTTTGAAGTGATCGTCATCGGCGGCGGCCATGCCGGTACCGAGGCTGCGCTTGCGTCAGCACGCATGGGTGTGAAAACCCTGCTGTTGACCCATAACGTGGAAACCCTCGGTCACATGAGCTGCAACCCGGCGATTGGTGGCATCGGCAAGAGCCATCTGGTCAAAGAGATCGATGCACTCGGCGGCGCCATGGCGCTGGCCACCGACAAGAGCGGCATTCAGTTCCGCATCCTGAACAACCGCAAGGGCCCGGCCGTACGCGCCACCCGCGCCCAGGCCGACCGCGCCATCTACAAGGCTGTGGTACGCGAAATCCTGGAAAACCAGCCGAACCTGTGGATATTCCAGCAGTCGTGTGACGACCTGATCGTCGAACAGGACCAGGTCAAAGGCGTGGTAACCCAGATGGGGCTGCGGTTCTTCGCTGAATCGGTGGTACTGACCACCGGTACTTTCCTCGGCGGGCTTATCCACATCGGCCTGCAGAATCATTCCGGCGGTCGTGCCGGTGATCCGCCGTCAATCGCCCTGGCTCACCGCATGCGCGAACTGCCGCTGCGCGTTGGCCGCCTGAAAACCGGTACTCCGCCGCGTATCGATGGCCGTTCCGTGGATTTCTCGGTGATGACCGAGCAACCTGGCGACACGCCGATCCCGGTGATGTCGTTCATGGGCAACGCCAACATGCACCCACGCCAGGTGAGCTGCTGGATTACCCACACCAACGCCCGCACCCACGAGATCATTGCTTCGAACCTGGACCGTTCACCGATGTACTCCGGTGTGATCGAGGGTGTTGGCCCGCGCTATTGCCCGTCGATCGAAGACAAGATCCACCGCTTCGCCGACAAGGAAAGCCACCAGGTGTTCATCGAGCCGGAAGGCCTGACCACCCACGAGCTGTACCCCAACGGTATTTCCACTTCGCTGCCGTTCGATGTGCAGCTGGAGCTGGTGCGCTCGATCCGCGGTATGGAAAACGCCCATATCGTTCGCCCGGGCTACGCCATCGAGTACGACTACTTCGACCCGCGTGACCTGAAGTACAGCCTCGAGACCAAAGTCATCGGTGGCCTGTTCTTCGCCGGCCAGATCAACGGCACCACCGGCTACGAAGAAGCCGGCGCCCAGGGGCTGCTGGCCGGGACCAACGCCGCGTTGCGTGCGCAAGGCCGCGAAAGCTGGTGCCCGCGCCGCGACGAGGCGTACATCGGCGTACTGGTCGACGACCTGATTACCCTGGGTACCCAGGAGCCGTATCGCATGTTCACTTCGCGCGCTGAATACCGGCTGATCCTGCGTGAAGACAACGCCGACCTGCGCCTGACCGAGAAGGGCCGCGAGCTCGGCCTGATCGACGACGATCGCTGGGCCGCGTTCTGCGCCAAGCGCGACGGCATCGAGCGGGAAGAGCAGCGCCTGAAATCGACCTGGGTACGCCCGAACACCGAGCAAGGCCAAGCGATTGTGGATAAGTTCGGTACTCCACTGGCCCACGAGTACAGCCTGCTCAACCTGCTGGCGCGGCCTGAGATCGACTATGCCGGGCTGATCGAAGCGACCGGCGGTGCAGAAATCGATCCACAGGTCGCCGAGCAGGTCGAGATCAAGACCAAGTACGCCGGATACATCGATCGCCAACAGGACGAGATCGCCCGCCTGCGAGCCAGCGAAGACACCCGGCTGCCTGTGGATATCGACTACACCACGATTTCCGGGCTGTCGAAGGAGATCCAGGGCAAGCTCGGCCAGACCCGTCCAGAGACACTGGGCCAGGCTTCGCGTATTCCAGGCGTTACCCCGGCAGCCATATCCCTGTTGTTGATTCATCTGAAAAAACGCGGCGCTGGCCGCGAATTGGAGCAAAGCGCTTGAGTTCCCTGGTCACCCCGCAACACGCCGAAGAGTTGTCCACAGGTGCGCGCCAGCTTGGTGTCGAGCTGAGCGCCGAGCAGCACGAGAAGCTGCTGGGCTACCTGGCCCTGTTGATCAAATGGAACAAAGCCTACAACCTCACTGCCGTGCGCAACCCGGACGAGATGGTTTCCCGCCATCTGCTCGACAGCCTCAGCGTCATGTCGTTTATCCACAGCGAGCGTGACAACTGGCTGGATGTTGGCAGCGGCGGTGGCATGCCCGGCATTCCTTTGGCTATCCTGCATCCGCACAAGCAGGTGACGGTGCTGGACGCCAATGGCAAGAAGACGCGCTTCCTGACCCAGGTGAAGATGGAGCTGAAGCTGGACAACCTCACGGTTATCCACAGCCGGGTCGAAGCCTTCCAGCCGTCGCAACCGTTCAGCGGCATCATCTCCCGCGCCTTCAGCAGCATGGAGAACTTCACCAACTGGACACGCCATCTGGGCGACACCGGGACGCAATGGCTTGCAATGAAGGGGCTGCATCCTGCCGATGAACTGGTAGCATTGCCCGCAGACTTCACAGTGGAAAGCGAGCAGGCCCTGACCGTTCCGGGTTGCCAGGGCCAGCGCCATCTGCTGATACTGCGCCGCAAGGCTTGATTGGGAACACACGCAACAATGGCTAAGGTATTCGCAATCGCGAACCAGAAAGGTGGTGTCGGCAAGACCACTACCTGTATCAACCTCGCAGCATCGCTGGCCGCGACCAAGCGTCGTGTGCTGCTGATCGACCTCGATCCCCAGGGCAACGCGACCATGGGTAGCGGTGTGGACAAACACGAACTCGAGCATTCGGTCTATGACCTGCTGATCGGGGAATGCGACCTTGCCCAGGCCATGCACTACTCCGAGCACGGCGGCTTCCAGCTGCTGCCGGCTAACCGCGACCTGACCGCCGCGGAAGTGGTGCTGCTGGAAATGCAGGTCAAGGAAAGCCGCCTGCGCAACGCGCTGGCGCCGATCCGCGAAAACTACGATTTCATCCTCATCGACTGCCCGCCGTCGCTGTCGATGCTGACGCTCAATGCGCTGGTCGCCTCCGATGGGGTCATCATCCCGATGCAGTGTGAGTACTACGCACTGGAAGGGCTCAGCGACCTTGTGGATAACATCAAGCGCATCGCTGCCCGGTTGAACCCGGAGCTCAAGATCGAAGGCCTGCTGCGGACCATGTATGACCCGCGCCTGAGCCTGAACAATGATGTTTCGGCGCAGCTCAAGGAGCATTTCGGCGAGCAGCTGTACGACACGGTCATTCCGCGCAACATCCGCCTGGCCGAGGCTCCGAGCTTCGGCATGCCGGCGCTGGCCTACGACAAGCAATCGCGTGGCGCTCTGGCTTATCTGGCCTTGGCCGGTGAACTGGTACGCCGTCAACGCCGTCAATCACGCACTGCACAGACAACTTAAGGAATCCGCATGGCCGTTAAGAAACGGGGTCTCGGACGTGGGTTGGATGCACTGCTAAGTGGTCCTTCCGTCAGCGCGCTCGAAGAGCAGGCTGTGAAGATCGACCAGAAAGAACTGCAACACCTGCCCGTCGAACTGATCCAGCGCGGCAAATACCAGCCGCGCCGCGACATGGACCCCGAGGCACTGGAAGAACTCGCACACTCGATTCGCAACCATGGGGTGATGCAACCGATCGTGGTCCGCCCGATCGACGGTAGCCGCTATGAGATCATTGCCGGTGAGCGCCGCTGGCGCGCCACCCAGCAAGCCGGTCTCGACACCATCCCGGCGATGGTGCGCGAAGTGCCGGATGAAGCCGCCATCGCCATGGCGCTGATCGAGAACATTCAGCGCGAGGACCTCAACCCGCTGGAAGAAGCCCTGGCCCTGCAGCGCCTGCAGCAAGAGTTCGAGCTGACCCAGCAACAGGTGGCCGATGCCGTGGGCAAGTCGCGGGTGACCGTGGCCAACCTGTTGCGCCTGATTTCGCTGCCCGAGGCAATCAAGACCATGCTCGCCCACGGCGACCTGGAGATGGGCCACGCCCGCGCATTGCTCGGCCTCGAGGAAGAACGTCAGGAAGAGGGGGCGCGTCATGTTGTCGCACGTGGCCTGACCGTGCGCCAAACTGAGGCACTGGTCCGTCAATGGCTCAACGGCAAGCCTGATCCGGTCGAACCGAGCAAACCTGATCCGGACATTGCACGCCTTGAACAGCGGCTCGCAGAGCGCCTTGGCTCCGCCGTGCAGATACGCCACGGCAACAAGGGCAAAGGCCAGTTGGTTATCCGCTACAACTCGCTTGACGAGTTGCAAGGCGTGCTTGCTCACATCCGCTGAAACAATTCCCGTTGTAGCGAGCAGTCGGAAATCACTACCGAAGAGTTGAATAGGGGTTAATCCACCCCTATACTCTGCGCGCATTTTGTCGGCACAAATTATGCCAAGTCATAACTGACTTGTTGGTCGACTTCCGAGGAGCAGTTGTGATGGAAATCCGCACGCCAAACCGCCTGCCTTTCCATCGCTGGGCGGTTTTTCCGGTACTGCTGGCTCAATTCGTCGTACTGCTGCTGGCAACCTTCGTGTTGTGGCAGTGGAAAGGGGCGGTCAGTGGATATTCAGGCCTTTGCGGAGGTTTGATTGCCTGGCTGCCCAATGTGTATTTCGCCTGGAAGGCTTTTCGCTTCAGCGGAGCTCGGGCGGCACAAGCCATCGTCAAGTCGTTTTACGCTGGCGAGGCAGGCAAGATGATTTTGACGGCAGTGCTATTTGCACTGACCTTCGCAGGAGTGAAGCCACTGGCGCCGTTAGCAGTCTTCGGCGTCTTCGTGTTGACCCTTTTGGTCAGCTGGTTCGCGCCCCTGCTGATGAATAAAAGACTTTCGAGACCTTAGGGCGTTTGAGGCAACCATGGCAGCAGAAACCGCTTCGGGCTATATCCAGCACCACTTGCAGAACCTGACCTACGGTCAACTACCAGACGGCAGCTGGGGCTTTGCCCATTCGGCTGCAGAAGCCAAGGCAATGGGCTTCTGGGCGTTCCACCTGGACACCCTGGGTTGGTCCGTCGCGCTGGGTCTGATCTTCCTGTTCATCTTCCGCATGGCGGCCAAGAAGGCGACTTCTGGTCAACCAGGCGGCCTGCAGAACTTCGTGGAAGTGATGGTGGACTTCGTCCATGGCAGCGTGAAGGACTCCTTCCACGGCCGTAGCCCGGTAATCGCCCCGCTGGCGCTGACCATCTTCGTCTGGGTATTCCTGATGAACGCCATCGACCTGGTACCGGTCGACTGGATTCCTCAGCTGGCCATGCTGATCTCCGGTGATCCGCACATTCCGTTCCGTGCAGTGTCGACCACCGACCCGAACGCGACCCTGGCCATGGCCTTCTGCGTGTTCGCCCTGATCATCTTCTACAGCATCAAGGTCAAGGGCCTGGGCGGCTTCATCGGTGAGCTCACCCTGCACCCGTTCGGCAGCAAGAACATCTTCGTTCAGATCCTGCTGATCCCGGTGAACTTCCTGCTCGAATTCGTCACCCTGATCGCCAAGCCGATCTCCCTGGCACTGCGTCTTTTCGGCAACATGTACGCTGGCGAACTGGTGTTCATCCTCATCGCCGTGATGTTCGGCGCCGGCATCCTCTGGCTGAGCGGCCTGGGTGTCGTGCTGCAGTGGGCATGGGCTGTGTTCCACATCCTGATCATCACGCTGCAAGCTTTCATCTTCATGATGCTGACCATCGTCTACCTGTCGATGGCTCATGAAGATAACCATTAAGACCGCCTGGCGTGTCTTGTAGCCTTCCCCGCTCGTTTGGGGGGAAGGCTTTAAAAGTCCGCAAGGGCAGCTGTACCAAACGATTTGTTTTACCGCTTCAACTTAAAAACCTAACCAATACGACGTAAAAGTCGGGAGGAAAGATGGAAACTGTAGTTGGTCTGACCGCTATCGCTGTTGCTCTGCTGATCGGCCTGGGTGCTCTGGGTACCGCCATTGGTTTCGGCCTGCTGGGCGGCAAATTCCTGGAAGGCGCTGCTCGTCAACCAGAAATGGTTCCGATGCTGCAGGTGAAAATGTTCATCGTTGCCGGTCTGCTCGACGCCGTAACCATGATCGGTGTTGGTATCGCTCTGTTCTTCACCTTCGCGAATCCGTTCGTTGGTCAGATCGCCGGCTAATCACTCGTAACCACGAGTTGATGGCTGTGATGAATTAAGACCGAGCGAGGTGTTGGCGTGAACATTAATGCAACCCTGATTGGCCAATCCGTTGCCTTCCTGATTTTTGTACTCTTCTGCATGAAGTACGTATGGCCTCCGGTCATCACTGCTCTGCAGGAGCGTCAAAAGAAGATTGCCGACGGCTTGGACGCTGCCAACCGCGCAGCTCGCGACCTGGAGCTGGCCCAAGAAAAAGTGGGTCAGCAACTGCGTGAAGCTAAAGCACAGGCAGCCGAAATCATTGAGCAAAGCAAGAAGCGCGCTGCTCAGCTTGTCGAGGAAGCCCGTGACCAGGCCCGCGTCGAAGCTGACCGTGTGAAGGCTCAGGCTCTGGCCGAGATCGAACAGGAACTGAACAGCGCGAAAGACGCCCTGCGTGCCCAAGTGGGTGCCCTGGCTGTTGGCGGTGCTGAAAAGATCCTTGGCGCCACAATCGATCAAAACGCGCATGCGGAGCTGGTTAACAAACTGGCCGCTGAAATTTAAGCGAGGGCGATCATGGCAGAACTGACCACGTTGGCCCGACCTTACGCTAAGGCTGCCTTTGAGCATGCCCAGGCCCATCAGCAACTGGCCAATTGGTCAGCCATGCTCGGCCTGGCTGCTGCGGTGTCTCAAGACGACACCATGCAGCGCCTGCTCAAGGCCCCGCGACTGACGAGCGCAGAAAAGGCCGCCACGTTCATTGACGTGTGCGGTGACAAGTTCAATGCACAGGCACAGAATTTCATTCATGTTGCCGCGGAAAATGACCGTCTCCTGCTTTTGCCGGAGATTGCCGCTCTGTTCGACCTGTACAAGGCCGAGCAAGAGAAATCCGTGGACGTGGAAGTCACCAGTGCCTTCGCGTTGAACCAAGAACAGCAAGACAAACTCGCCAAGGTTCTCAGTGCACGGCTAGGCCAGGAAGTTCGCCTGCACGCGTCGGAGGATGCCAGCCTGATTGGCGGCGTCGTCATCCGCGCTGGTGACCTGGTAATCGATGGCTCTGTTCGCGGCAAGATCGCGAAACTGGCCGAAGCATTGAAATCTTGAGTTTGAAGGGGCAGCAGAGCAATGCAGCAACTCAATCCTTCCGAAATTAGTGAAATCATCAAGGGCCGCATCGACAACCTCGATGTGAGCTCCCAAGCCCGTAACGAAGGTACCGTTGTTTCGGTATCCGACGGTATCGTGCGGATCCACGGTCTGGCCGACGTCATGTACGGCGAAATGATCGAGTTCCCTGGCAGCGTATTCGGCATGGCCCTGAACCTGGAGCAAGACTCCGTAGGTGCGGTGATCCTGGGTGCCTATGACACCCTCGCCGAAGGCATGAGCGCCAAGTGCACCGGCCGCATCCTGGAAGTTCCGGTTGGTAAGGAACTGCTGGGTCGCGTCGTTGACGCACTGGGCAATCCGATCGACGGCAAGGGTCCTCTGGGCAACACCCAGACCGACGCGGTCGAGAAAGTGGCTCCGGGCGTGATCTGGCGTAAGTCGGTAGACCAGCCTGTACAGACTGGCTACAAGTCCGTCGACGCCATGATTCCTGTCGGCCGTGGCCAGCGCGAGCTGATCATCGGTGACCGCCAGATCGGCAAGACCGCCATGGCCATCGACGCCATCATCAACCAGAAAGACTCCGGTATTTTCTGTGTTTATGTTGCAGTCGGCCAAAAGCGTTCCACCGTTGCCAACATCGTTCGCAAGCTGGAAGAAACCGGCGCCCTGGCCAACACCATCGTGGTCGTTGCCAGTGCTTCGGAATCCGCCGCACTGCAGTTCCTGGCTCCTTACGCCGGCTGCACCATGGGCGAGTTCTTCCGTGACCGCGGTGAAGACGCCCTGATCGTTTACGATGACCTGTCCAAGCAGGCCGTTGCCTACCGTCAGATTTCCCTGCTGCTGCGCCGTCCACCAGGACGTGAAGCGTACCCAGGTGACGTGTTCTATCTCCACTCCCGTCTGCTGGAGCGTGCATCGCGCGTTTCGGAAGAGTACGTCGAGAAGTTCACCAACGGCGCAGTCACTGGCAAGACCGGTTCCCTGACCGCCCTGCCGATCATCGAAACCCAGGCTGGCGACGTTTCCGCGTTCGTTCCGACCAACGTGATTTCCATCACCGACGGTCAGATCTTCCTGGAATCGGCCATGTTCAACTCGGGCATCCGCCCTGCAGTGAACGCCGGTGTTTCGGTATCCCGCGTAGGTGGTGCCGCTCAGACCAAGATCATCAAGAAGCTGTCCGGTGGTATTCGTACCGCTCTGGCTCAGTACCGTGAACTGGCTGCATTCGCCCAGTTCGCTTCCGATCTGGACGAAGCGACCCGCAAGCAGCTGGAGCATGGTCAGCGCGTAACCGAGCTGATGAAGCAGAAGCAGTACGCGCCAATGTCCATCGCGGACATGGCCCTGTCGCTGTACGCCGCTGAGCGTGGTTTCCTGACTGACGTGGAAGTCTCCAAGGTCGGTAGCTTCGAGCAAGCGCTGATCGCCTACTTCAACCGTGATCACGCCGAACTGATGGCGAAGATCAACGTGAAGGGTGACTTCAACGACGAAATCGACGCTGGCATGAAAGCCGGTATCGAGAAGTTCAAGGCCACCCAGACCTGGTAAGCCGCAGCGGGGGCTCCGGCCCCCGCTTGCTAACCTGATAGGTGATACATGGCAGGCGCAAAAGAGATTCGCAGTAAGATTGCGAGCATCAAAAGCACGCAAAAAATTACCAGCGCCATGGAGAAAGTGGCGGTCAGCAAGATGCGCAAGGCACAAATGCGCATGGCTGCTAGCCGTCCTTACGCGGAGCGTATCCGCCAGGTGATCGGTCATCTGGCCAACGCCAACCCGGAATACCGCCACCCGTTCATGATCGAGCGCCCTGTTAAGCGCGCCGGTTATATCGTGGTGAGCAGTGACCGTGGTCTGTGCGGCGGCTTGAACACCAACCTGTTCAAGGCCCTGGTCAAGGACATGAACGAAAACCGCGAACAGGGCGTTGAAATCGACCTGTGCGTGATCGGCAGCAAGGGTGCGACTTTCTTCCGCATCTTTGGCGGCAACGTGGTAGCCGCGATCAGCCACCTGGGCGAAGAGCCATCGATCAACGATCTGATCGGCTCCGTCAAAGTGATGCTGGACGCCTACCTGGACGGCCGTATCGATCGCCTTTCGGTGGTTTCGAACAAGTTCATCAACACCATGACCCAAAAACCGACGGTCGAGCAATTGGTACCGTTGGTGGCAACCCCGGATCAGGATCTCAAGCATCACTGGGATTATCTGTACGAACCTGACGCAAAAGAGCTGCTGGACGGCTTGATGGTGCGTTACGTGGAGTCGCAGGTATACCAGGCGGTGGTCGAGAACAACGCTGCTGAACAGGCAGCCCGGATGATCGCCATGAAGAACGCCACAGACAACGCCGGTGATTTGATCAAAGAGCTGCAGTTGATCTACAACAAGGCGCGTCAGGCTGCGATCACCCAGGAGATCTCGGAAATCGTCGGCGGCGCTGCCGCGGTTTAACGGTTCAAAAATTCAGAGGATCCAGCTATGAGTAGCGGACGTATCGTTCAAATCATCGGCGCCGTCATCGACGTGGAATTCCCACGTGACGTCGTACCGAGTGTTTACAACGCGCTGAAAGTTCAAGGCGCGGAAACCACCCTCGAAGTTCAGCAGCAGCTGGGCGACGGCGTGGTTCGTACCATTGCGATGGGCTCGACCGAAGGCCTGAAGCGCGGTCTGGATGTCGTCGACACCGGCGCTGCCATCTCCGTTCCAGTTGGTAAGGCCACCCTGGGCCGTATCATGGACGTACTTGGCAACCCGATCGACGAAGCCGGCCCGATCGGCGAAGAAGAGCGTCGCGGTATCCACCAGCCAGCGCCTTCGTTCGCTGACCAGGCAGGCGGCAACGACCTGCTGGAAACCGGCATCAAGGTTATCGACCTGGTCTGCCCGTTCGCCAAGGGTGGTAAGGTTGGTCTGTTCGGTGGCGCCGGCGTCGGCAAGACCGTAAACATGATGGAACTGATCCGTAACATCGCCATGGAACACAGCGGTTACTCCGTGTTCGCTGGTGTGGGTGAGCGTACTCGTGAGGGTAACGACTTCTACCACGAGATGAAGGACTCCAACGTTCTCGACAAGGTAGCGCTGGTCTACGGTCAGATGAACGAGCCACCAGGAAACCGTCTGCGCGTAGCGCTGACCGGCCTGACCATGGCTGAGAAGTTCCGTGACGAAGGTAACGACGTTCTGCTGTTCGTCGACAACATCTATCGTTACACCCTGGCCGGTACCGAAGTATCTGCACTGCTGGGCCGTATGCCTTCGGCAGTAGGTTACCAGCCGACCCTGGCCGAAGAGATGGGCGTTCTGCAAGAGCGTATCACTTCGACCAAAGAAGGTTCGATCACCTCCGTTCAGGCCGTATACGTACCTGCGGACGACCTGACCGACCCGTCGCCAGCGACCACCTTCGCTCACCTGGACGCCACCGTCGTTCTGTCCCGTGACATCGCTTCCCTGGGTATCTACCCAGCGGTTGACCCACTGGACTCGACTTCGCGCCAGCTGGATCCGAACGTGATCGGCAACGAACACTACGAGACCGCTCGTGGCGTTCAGTATGTTCTGCAGCGCTACAAAGAGCTGAAGGACATCATCGCGATCCTGGGTATGGACGAACTGTCCGAAAGCGACAAGCAACTGGTAGCCCGTGCTCGTAAGATCCAGCGCTTCCTGTCGCAGCCGTTCTTCGTGGCCGAAGTCTTCACCGGTTCGCCAGGCAAGTACGTTCCCCTGAAAGACACCATCGCTGGCTTCAGCGGCATCCTCAAAGGTGACTACGACCACCTGCCAGAACAAGCGTTCTACATGGTCGGCAGCATCGACGAAGCGATCGAGAAAGCCAAGAAACTGTAATCCCGGCGCCCCGCAAGGGGCGCTAATCAGGTTGAGGCAAGCAGATGGCTATGACAGTCCATTGCGATATCGTCAGCGCGGAAGGAGAAATCTTCTCCGGCCTGGTCGAGATGGTAGTAGCGCACGGCAACCTGGGCGATCTTGGTATCGCTCCAGGCCACGCCCCGCTGATCACCAATCTCAAGCCTGGTCCGATCACGCTGACCAAGCAAGGTGGCGATCGTGAGGTGTTCTACATCTCCGGTGGCTTCCTCGAAGTGCAGCCGAACATGGTGAAGGTTCTTGCCGACACCGTGCAGCGCGCTGCCGACCTGGACGAAGCTCAGGCTCAGGAAGCCCTCAAGGCTGCTGAGAACGCCCTGAACGCGAAAAGCTCGGACTTCGACTACGGTGCTGCTGCCGCACGTCTGGCCGAAGCAGCAGCTCAGCTGCGTACTGTCCAGCAAATGCGCAAGGGCAAGTAATCCGGCTTTTGCCGCATACTTCCGTTGCGATTGAGTTAAAGGGTAGCCTCGGCTACCCTTTTTCTTTTTCTGAATTCCCTCTTCGGTCATCCCTGACCACCCAGGATTGGTAGCCAGTCAATGTCCCTCGATATCGTCATTCTCGCCGCAGGCCAAGGTACACGCATGCGTTCGGCGCTGCCAAAGGTACTCCACCCGGTAGCCGGCAACTCCATGCTCGGTCACGTTATCCACAGCGCGCGCCAGCTCCAGCCACAGGGCATTCATGTGGTCATCGGTCACGGCGCCGAGCTGGTGCGTGAGCGCCTGGCAGCCGACGACCTGAATTTCGTCATGCAAGACAAGCAGCTGGGCACGGGTCACGCCGTTGCGCAGGCCTTGCCAGCGATCACTGCCGATACCGTGCTGGTGCTGTACGGCGATGTGCCGCTAATCGAAGTGGAAACCCTGCAGCGGTTGCTGGCGAAGGTTAACGACACGCAGCTCGGCCTGCTCACCGTCACCTTGCAAGACCCGACCGGTTATGGCCGCATCGTGCGTGATGGCGAAGGCCAAGTGATCGCTATTGTCGAGCACAAGGACGCCAGCGAAGCGCAAAAGGCGATCAAGGAAGGCAATACCGGTATTCTGGCCATGCCTGCCGCGCGCCTGGCCGACTGGATGGGCCGCCTGTCGAACAACAATGCCCAGGGTGAGTACTACCTCACTGATGTCATTGCCATGGCGGTGGCTGATGGCCTGGTGGTCGCCACCGAACAGCCCCATGACCCGATGGAAGTACAGGGTGCCAATGACCGTCGCCAGCTCTCGGAACTCGAGCGCCATTACCAGCTGCGTGAAGGCCGCCGCCTGATGGCCCAGGGTGTCACCTTGCGCGACCCGGCCCGTTTCGATGTGCGTGGCGAAGTGACTGTGGGTCGCGACGTGCTGATCGACATCAACGTCATCCTGGAAGGCAAGGTAGTCATCGAGGACGACGTGCAGATCGGCCCGAACTGTGTGATCAAGGACAGCACCCTGCGCAAGGGGGCAATCATCAAGGCCAACACGCATCTCGACGGCGCGGTGATGGGCGAGGGCAGCGATGCCGGGCCGTTCGCCCGCCTGCGCCCGGGCAGCGTGCTGGAAGCCAAGGCCCATGTGGGTAACTTCGTCGAACTGAAAAACGCCCATTTGGGGGAAGGCGCCAAGGCTGGCCATCTGACCTACCTGGGAGACGCCGAGATCGGTGCGCGTACCAACATCGGCGCCGGTACCATTACCTGCAACTACGATGGCGCCAACAAGTTCAAGACCGTGATGGGGGAGGACGTGTTCATCGGCTCCAACAACTCGCTAGTGGCGCCTGTGGAAATCAAGGCCGGTGCCACCACGGCGGCCGGTTCGACCATCACTCAGGCTGTCGAAGCAGGTGACTTGGCGGTGGCCCGTGCGCGCCAGCGCAATATCGCGGGCTGGAAGCGCCCGGAAAAGATCAAGAAAAGCTGAGTTATACACAGCTGTTTCGATCGAAAGCCGACTTATGTGAATAAGTCGGTTTTTTTATGCCTGCACACAACCCTTTGGGAGCGGGCTTGCCCGCGAAGTAGACAACACGATGTATGGCACGGGCTGCGCCCGTGTTCGCGGGCACGCCCGCTCCCACAGGGATCTGTGTTGTCAGGAATTTTTATCCACACCTTGACGAACCGACGAACTTAGGTTTTGATTGCGATCATTATCTTTCGAATCGAAACTTATCAGACCATGTCGAAACGAAACACTCCCCAGCGCCGCCACAACATCCTGGCCTTGCTCAGCGAGCAAGGCGAGGTGAGCGTCGATGCCTTGGCCAAGCGTTTCGAAACCTCGGAAGTGACCATCCGCAAGGACCTTGCCGCGCTTGAGGCCAACGGCCTGTTGCTGCGCCGCTACGGCGGTGCGGTGCCGGTACCGCAGGAGATGCTCAGTGAACCGGCGCAACCGGTCTCTGCCTACAAGAAGGCTATCGCCCGTGCAGCGGTCGGGCGTATTCGCGAGCATGCGCGGATCATCATCGACAGCGGCAGCACTACCGCTGCGATGATTCCGGAGCTGGGCCGCCAGCCCGGTCTGGTAGTGATGACCAATTCATTGAATGTGGCCCGCGCCATCAGCGAGATCGAGCACGAGCCGGTGCTGCTGATGACCGGGGGGACCTGGGACCCGCATTCCGAGTCGTTCCAAGGTCAGGTCGCCGAGCAGGTCCTACGCTCTTACGATTTCGATCAGCTGTTCATCGGTGCCGATGGCATCGACCTGCAGCGCGGCACCACCACATTCAATGAGCTGCTTGGCCTGAGCCGGGTAATGGCCGAGGTAGCCCGCGAAGTGATCGTGATGGTCGAGTCGGACAAGGTCGGGCGCAAGATCCCCAATCTCGAGCTGCCGTGGGGCAGCGTGCACACCCTTATTACAGATGAACGCCTGCCTGCAGCGGCACGCGAACAGATTCAAGCCCGCGGCATCAACCTGATTTGCGCCGCGATCAGCCAGGAGCAATAAACATGTGTGGAATCGTTGGTGCCGTAGCCGAGCGCAATATCACTGCCATTCTCATCGAAGGCCTCAAGCGTCTTGAATATCGTGGCTACGACAGTGCTGGCCTGGCTGTCTACACCCAGCAGGGCGAACTGCAGCGCCGCCGCCGGATCGGCAAAGTTGCCGAGCTGCAGGCCGCTGTTGCCGCCGAGCCGCTGAACGGCCAACTGGGCATCGCCCACACCCGCTGGGCCACCCACGGAGCACCGACCGAAGGCAACGCCCACCCGCATTTCTCCGGCAACGAAGTGGCGGTGGTGCACAACGGCATCATCGAAAACCACGAAGAGCTGCGTGAAGAGCTGAAAGGTCTGGGCTACGTGTTTAGCTCGCAGACCGACACCGAAGTCATCGTCCACCTGATCCACCACACCCTGAAGACCCTTCCGGACCTGGCCGATGCGCTTAAAGCGGCAGTGAAGCGTCTGCACGGTGCCTATGGCCTTGCGCTGATCAGCGTGGCACAACCTGACCGCCTGGTAGCCGCACGCAGCGGCAGCCCGCTGGTAATTGGCCTGGGCCACGGCGAGAACTTCCTGGCTTCCGACCAACTGGCCCTGCGCCAGGTCACCGACCGTTTCATGTACCTGGAGGAGGGTGATATCGCCGAGATTCGCCGCGACCAGGTAAGAATCTGGGACCAGACCGGTGAGCCGGTACAGCGTGAAACCGTGCAGTACCACGAAGGCGCCGAAGCTGCCGACAAGGGCGCCTATCGTCACTTCATGCTCAAGGAGATCCACGAGCAGCCGACCGTGGTCCAGCGGACCCTGGAAGGCCGCTTGGGCAAGGACCACGTGATGGTCCAGGCTTTCGGCCCGCAGGCGGCCGAGCTGTTCGCCAAAGTGCGTAACGTGCAGATCGTCGCCTGCGGTACCAGCTACCACGCCGGCATGGTCGCCCGTTACTGGCTGGAGAGCCTCGCTGGCATTCCATGCCAAGTCGAAGTGGCCAGCGAATTCCGTTATCGCAAGGTAGTGGTGCAGCCAGATACGCTATTCGTTTCGATCTCCCAGTCTGGCGAAACCGCCGACACCCTGGCTGCCCTGCGCAACGCCAAGGAGCTGGGCTTCCTCGGTAGCCTGGCCATCTGCAACGTCGGCATCAGCTCGCTGGTGCGTGAGTCCGACCTGACCCTGCTGACCCTGGCCGGCCCGGAAATCGGCGTGGCTTCGACCAAGGCCTTTACCACCCAGCTGGTCTCGCTGATGCTGCTGACCCTGGCGCTGGGCCAAGTGCGCGGCACCCTCGAAGCGGGCGTCGAAGCCGAGTTGGTGGAAGAGCTGCGTCGTCTGCCCGCGCGCTTGGGGGAGGCCCTGGCCATGGACAGCACTGTAGAGAAAACTGCCGAGCTGTTCGCCGACAAGCACCATACCCTGTTCCTCGGCCGAGGAGCCCAGTACCCGGTGGCCATGGAGGGCGCGCTGAAGCTTAAGGAAATCTCCTACATCCACGCCGAAGCCTACCCGGCCGGTGAGCTCAAGCACGGTCCGCTGGCGCTTGTGGATAACGACATGCCAGTGGTCACTGTAGCGCCTAACAATGAACTGCTGGAAAAGCTCAAGTCCAACCTGCAGGAAGTGCGTGCCCGTGGTGGTGAGCTGGTGGTGTTCGCTGACGAGAATGCCGGCATGAGCAACGGCGAAGGCACTCACGTGATCAAGGTGCCGCACATCGTCGACGAACTGGCGCCGATCCTCTACACCATTCCCCTGCAACTGCTTTCGTACTACGTGGCGGTGCTCAAGGGTACGGACGTCGACCAGCCGCGTAACTTGGCCAAGTCGGTGACGGTAGAGTAAGCATTTTCCGCCTGGAAAGACGTGTTTTTGAATAATAAAGTTTGTCACAAAACAATAAAGGTTGTCACAACGTAATAAAGGTTGTCACAAGGCTGGCTTCGACCGCACATCGGACCGGAGCCAAGCCCTGGAGATTCGGGTGACAATCCCCTACGCATCGCTGTGACTGTTGTCCTGGCTGAGCCCGCTCTCTGGCGTGTCCTCATTGCACGCCAGCCGTCCTCGTCCTCGTCCTAGTCGAGCGGATCGCCCAATCATGAGCGTCTCGAACATGGCATCTGTGCCCATAGCTCCGGTCAAGGCTGCGCATCGCTTGCTGATGACCCAGTCAAAAATAGATAAAAAAATTCAATCGGGTCGTGGAAATGGAGTGAGAGATTCCTATAAACCGTGGATCCAGGTGTGGGATATCAAATCAAAGGGTGTCTCTCATATGATCGCGGGAGTAAAAATTCATCGCACTCACCACCTGCTGTCCAATGCAGAGCGAGATTACCTCACCATTCTTGAGCATGATGCCTCGATCATCGATATCCGAGAGCAGTATCCCCTGTTGACACAGGCTGAGACCCAAGCAATTGCCTCAAGCATTAACTGTCGACACCCTGTATATCCTGGCACGCAAACACCTGTCGTTATGACGACGGACTTCCTCATTACCTTTGTGGATACCTCTGGCGAAGCCCGGCTAGCCGCTCGCTCAGTGAAATATCGAAAGGAATTAGAGCAGGCTGATCTTCATGCTCGGAATCGAATAGCTGAAAAGCTAGCCATTGAAAAAAAATACTGGTCAATAAGGGGCGTTGACTGGAAGCTGGTTTTGCACGAAAACCTCCCGAAGACAAAAATAGCAAACCTCAGAATTCTCAGGACGTACGCCAGTATCCATCCCTCGTTGCCGACAGAGAAGAATATCGACAACTTGCTTGAATACATCGAGGGAACAAAGACTGATCAAATACCGCTAAAAGTTCTTTTGGAGAAGGCGTCTCGTGACCTATACATTGAGTATATGGGCATAAAGCGTCTCTTCCATCACCTGCTATGGATCGGTCGTTTAGAGTCTGATCTTACCTCGAAAGTAATAAGCTTGTCGCAGCCGTTGCACGTATGGCCGAGCCACAGGTCAGCGGCTTTGTCTCCGCCAACCGAGATTTCCCATCATGCTTGATCTTAAGGTAAACAGCATTGTTACGCCTGGCGTAGAACCTAGCCTACTAAAAAAAGCGGTTAGGGTATTGGGTATAAATAATGATTCTGTTGTTGTGATTGAGCTGAGTACGAATCCCAGCAAGCCGTGGCCGATTGATAAGTCCGTTTTGATTGACGATATTGATTCAGGGCGCGCAGTCTTAAGTCAAGAAATGGTCCCTTTACATCTGCTCAGAAGCGATGATGAAATTAGTGAAAATGAAAAAGCTAGCCGTAATCGAAATTGGAACCTTCTAAGGGGTTTAGTAGAAGATCGCTCCGCCTTGGAAATTCTTGGGCCGGGATTCGGAGGGCTTGTTGCTAGGCATGCCTTAGAGACAGGAGTAGAGCGTAAGCAGATATACCGGCTCCTATACCGCTACTGGAGCATGGGTCAAACGCCTAACGCGTTTCTTTGGAACACTAGCGCTTGCGGTGGTCGAGGGAAGAAAAAGGATCGATCCTCAGGCATTATCCCCGGTAGGCCGCGTAAGTATCTTGGTGTTGTTGTCAATGATGATGGGGCCATCACGCTTGAGCAGCGCCATCTCTCTCATATCCGTTTGGCTTACGGGCGGGTCGCCAGCGGCAAATGTGGCACCCTTAAAGATGCCCATAAGTGGATGTTAAACAAATTTTATAGAGAGACTCTCCCAGATGGCTCGAAAGGAAATATTGTACGCGGCAGTTACCCGACTACTACCCAGCTTAGATATCACGGTAAACTGTTTTTCGATGATCTTTATAAGCTTAAGGTGCGTGGCGGTTCTGTCCGATACAACAAGGATCATCGTGCTATCGTTGGTTCAGCGTCCCAAGGCCTGATGGGGGCAGCCCACCGATACGAGATAGATTCAACCATCGCTGATGTCTATTTAGTGCATCGCGTTAACAGGCTATGGCTCATTGGGCGCCCCATACTTTATGTGGTTGTCGATACCTATACTAGAATGATTGTAGGGATTCACGTGGGCCTTGAGGGACCCAGCTGGAACGGGGCTCGACACGCGATATACAACGCTTGCACCCCAAAGGTTGAATTTTGCAAGCGATACAATGTTGATATCGATGAGGCGGACTGGCCATGCTCGCACCTGCCAGTCGAAATTGTTGCTGACCGGGCTGAGCTTCTAAGCGAGGCAGGGGCAACGCTATCGCAAAGCTTGGGGCTAGCGGTGGAAATTTTGCCTCCCTTCAGGCCTGATTGGAAAGGGATCATTGAGAGCCGCTTCCGTCTCATCAATGAACACCTCGACTTGAAATTTATTCCAGGCGGTGTGGATGCTCGCAAGATGGAGCGTGGCGATAGGGACTACCAACTCGATGCGGTTTTGGATATCGACGAGTTCACCGAAATGGTTATTGTAGGAGTCTTGGCGCACAATAAAAGCCTACGAATACCACACCTTTTAAATCGCGAGATGATTGCTGACGGTGTAGAAGCCACGCCTATTGCAGTTTGGAAATGGTCGAAGGCTAATAGCCCAATCAATTCAAAAGTAGTATCTCCGGCTGAGTTAAAAATTGCCTTATTGCCATCTCAGGAGTGTCGTATCAGTCGAGGCGGTATTGTTTTCCAAGGAGTACAGTATACATGTCAAACAGCATTGCGTGAGGAGTGGTTGGAGCGCTCGCATAACCTGCGGACGAAATATGTTCGAGTATTCTATGATCCTAACTCTATTGAAAACTGTTGGATCAAGTCCGAAGCAGGTTTTGAGGCTTTAACTATTGTACCGCACCAAAGACAGAAATATGGTGGACTCCGTATGGAGGAGGTTCTTGATATGATCCATGTCTTGAACCAGGTTTCGCCTGATGCCCGTTACGACAGTGATAATACTGCGGCGCTGGTAAGGGGACGACAAGAGGAAATCCTTGACCGGGCCAAATCCAAACGTGCCGCACAGGGTGACCCGAAATCGAATGCAGATTTCAAGCGGGACAAACGTGCCAAGCGTGCTATCGAAGCTCAGACCGAGCGCGACTCCCATACCGCTGATCTGAATCAGCTACGCGTTGTGGATAACACGTCTCCTGTGGCAGAGAATTCTAAGCTAGTCACCGGCAGGCCCAGTTCCGCGAGAAGTGCGGCGTTTCTGAAACTAGTGGTCAGCGAGGGAAGCGAGGCTGAGACATGAACGATTTGACCTTCTCCCCCGCAGAATACATTCCTACAGGCATGCCTCTGTACGATGGGAACCCGCTGATCGAATGCTTGCCTAGAATTCTTTCGGATGTTGACGTGGTTAGGCGCGTTGGGAACCTTCCTCCAAAGCCCGACGAGGCCGAACGAGCGTTGCCCCCGAAGCTTCGCGGCCATGGGATCAACCGGCTGAAAGATGTTGTGGTTCCATTTGAAATCCACCTGCGTCTTGAAGACCTCTTCAGCCAGTTGATTCGCTACGGATATACGGGCCGCAATCCTCTGTTGGCCTCCTCCGTTAGGCATCGGTTGCCTTCCTCAGCGGAAGCCAAAGGCCATGGATTCATGTCTACCGCTGAGACGATGACCCTCATCGGCCTGAGTGGTATGGGCAAGACCACAGCGCTTAATTCCATAGCAAGGCTTTATCCGCAGGTTATCAGTCACAGCCGATATAAAGACGCGATTCTCATCGAAACCCAGGTTGTATGGCTTAAGATTGAGTGCCCGCATGACGGCTCGTTGCGCGGTTTTTGTGCAGCATTCTTCTCCGCCCTGGATGCTGCGTTAGGAGTCGAAAAATACTCGCGAAGAGGTGGCGCCGCCAACAGCATTAGCGTAATGCTCCAGCACATCAGTCAGCTGTGCAAAACCTTTTTCATCGGTGCTTTAATAATTGATGAAATGCAGCATCTTTGCTCGTCGCGGGGTGGGCAGGATCGAGAAAAGTTGCTGAATTTCTTCGTAACTTTATCCAACGATGCGGGCGTTCCGCTTGTCTATGTAGGGACCAACGCAATGCTTCCGCTATTTTCAGGTGTGCTGCGCAATGCCCGAAGAGCGGCGGGAATGGGGCCAATCGCTTTTGACCGATTCAGCGAAGACGATCCGTTTTGGGAGCACTTGGTGTCCCAGCTCTGGGCCTATGACTGGACGGCATCCTGCGCTCCCCTGACGAATGAGCTCCTGTCCAAGATCTATGATCTCACTCAGGGCAATACAGATTTCTTAGCAAAACTGCTTATGCTTGCGCAGCGCCATGTAATTTGGGAGGGCATCGACACCATTACGCCACTGGTGCTTCAGCAGGTGTATGACAGTCAAATGAGGCTTTTGCACAAGCCCATCGAGGCCCTACGAAGCGGTGATCCACTTCAGATTGCTGATTTCGAGGACATGATGCCTACAAAAGACCAAATCGCCCAAATGATGAGCTACGACTTGGCTCGCCGGGCGGACAGGGCTCATCTTTCGCTACTTACACAAGCCGCGATTACTCC
This sequence comes from Pseudomonas sp. NBRC 111130, assembly GCF_001320485.1. Classification (NCBI taxonomy): domain Bacteria; kingdom Pseudomonadati; phylum Pseudomonadota; class Gammaproteobacteria; order Pseudomonadales; family Pseudomonadaceae; genus Pseudomonas; species Pseudomonas sp. NBRC 111130. Next base: position 132,793 of record NZ_BCBG01000015.1, on the reverse strand, counting down.
TCCACCTCTAGCCGAAGATAAATCGGTTCCGAAGGCTCCAAATCGTACGGTCGTACCGGTTGCTGATGGCGCGTTAGATAACGTGCATTTTTCGAAGCACGAAGACCTCCAGGATCAGCTCGAACAGCGCGGCTGGGTGGATAGAGATTCTTCCTGGTGACATGAGGCAGGGAGTTCAGGGTAATGGCTGATCTTCTGTTGTGCTTTCCAAAGCCGTTTCCGGATGAGTCGCTCTATAGCCTGGCCGTTCGCTATCACAAGCTAGCGGCGAATCCGGGATACCGCGTGACGAGCCAAGAGCTCTTCGGCAGCTACTCGCGTACATGCGGTTCTATCCTGCCGTGCTGCTTAGGGGCTCTGTCAGAGCGTCTGGGAGGTGCCATTTCTGTAAGACAGCTGATCGAGCGCTTCACGCTTTTACCGCTTTATTTGCCTTTTTTAAATGACGAGAAAGGCCGCGACGCCGCCATTCTGATGGGAGGTAATCGAGGGACAGGCCTCAAGATGGCCTTGGGCATTACAGCATCGCGCTTCCTCCAACACGCCTCGTTTAGGTATTGCGAGAGCTGTGTGAGAGAGGACATTCTGGAGTGCGGCCTAGCCTATTGGCACCGCATTCACCAGGCTTCGGGCGTTTGCGTCTGTCCACGCCACAGCGATGTACTACAAGCAATGACATTTCCCGGAGGGTCGGACTGGCGTTGTATGTTGCTTCCGGGGGAATCTGCTGGAACGCCGGTTATGGACTGCGGTGACCACACTGGGGCCGTTGCCATTGCCCGCATGCAGTTGTGGGGGCTCGACCATCCCGATGAGATGAAAACGATTCAGGCTGGAAATTTGCTCAGGAAACGTTTGGATGAGATGGGCTTTATCAGGTCTGGACGAATTAGAGAGCAGATGCTGAGAGATTTCTTAACCAGACGACTTCGGTGCAGTCCTAGCGCCGCCGAGTTTGAAGAAATAGTCAGATCCGCTGACTGGGTCTTTCAGATGTTGCGGCGACACGGTCGAATCGTGCAGCCCTTAAAGTTCTATTTTCTCTGCTGGCTCCTTGATCTAGGGCTGGAACACCTGAAGCCCTACCGTCTGGACGCCGATATTTGCGCCGGTGTTGGGGTCCGGCGTGATAAATCGCAGCACCTCATGCAGGACGATGACCTTCACGCCCGGCGAATAGCCTTTGCAAAAAGTGCGAACCTCAAATGTCATGACAAGCCGGGTTATCAGTGGTTGTACCGCAACGACAGGGAATGGTTGGCTCGTTATGTTGCTGCGAACCCCTACCACAGAGACCAAAGAATTTTGGTCGATTGGCAATCCAGGGACTCGGCCCTTGCGTTGCAGCTCGCTAAAGCGAAGACGATCATTCTTTCTGTAGACGGAAAGCCTCAGCAGGTCACCCGTGCTGCTCTATGCAGGGGTGTCATAAACGGTTCAGCTCTCCTCAAAATGCCACAAAACTTTCCGATGAGCATAGGGTTGATGGCGGATTTGCTTGAATCTACTCATGACCACCAGCTACGTAAAATTCGGTGGGCAATTCGAGAATATTCTCTGACTGAAAACTGTGCGATGAGTGTTCTCTACCGTTATGCAGGAATACGGATATCTCGCGTCTCCGATCATGAAGTTCTTAGGCAGATACGTGACGATAGGGATTAGTTCTATTGGCCTCGTACAAAAGTTTATTGAATATAGATCTCTTCTTCTCTCGCAGAGCTTCTTGCTCGCTCTTGTTATTTAGCAAATTGAAATAGTTTTCAGCGGTGTTGCATCCTAAAAACACATAGATAGGATATTTGTCGCTGGTGGCAATATTTGTGTTAGTAAGTTTTGAATCTATTCCCATTTCCTTTTTGATAAGTTTGGAAATATTTAGCTCGGTTTTATCGAATGCATAAGTGCGACTTATCATGAGACTTGCATATGCGACAAAGCCTGCCACTCCATCATTGATCATCGGGCCGCGATAGTCCAAAAGATCTGCGACAAATTTTGCGTACATATAGCGGGTTGATCCGAATTCTCGTTTTTGACGTCTTGGCCATTTGTTGTGTTTGCTACACTTGGCTAGGTGACCAATATCGTGCTTTTTTAGTGGCATTGAGCAGGACGGACATGTCTCGATTAGAGTACAGGCATGAGTGCTGCAAACCTGTACAGAGCCCAACACGTGCCTGCAATGAATGTAGGGGGTTCCACAATTATGCAGGTCCTCGCGAACACAATCTGGACAAACTTTTGCCCAAGTCTTCGGTGTAACGATTGCGGTCGCTCGATGACGCCCGAGGGCGGCTATCATAGGATACAAAGTGTGATTATTCAGAGCTAATTCCGAAATTTTGTGTTCGTTCAGTAGCTTTGGGTAATGAAATTCTTGATGCGGCCGCCACTCTGTTTGCAGGGGGCCAAAGGTTTTATTTATCCCGAAGCCAGCACGAGGTATCGGTTTTATATAGAAATCTTCAGTTTTTAAGGATTTAATACCTAGAAGCTCATTGCCGCGCTTAAGCGCTGATGCGATATATTCTCCAGGTAATGGTGCAAAAATTTTCATGAAATAAGGTTCTGATACCCGTTGCTAGACGAGCGGTAAGCTATTTTAGTTAGAGGATACCGGTATTGCATCCACATTATTGATCGTGTTGGGCTAAGGTGTGAAGGTGAAAGGGCGTCGGACGTGCTTAGGAATCAAAATGGCTCCAGTCCGGCAGCCACGCACAAGAGGAGGTCGATGTAGTGAATCCTACAAGCACGCGCCCACCTGTTGAATCGCAGGCCTTTCCACCGACATTCCACCTGGTTCATACCCACCCTGACGAGTTGAGCCAGCTGGAGCTCCTGCGTCTAGTCCAAGCAGGTTTTTTTTTCAGCGACGTAAAGTGCATGGTCGAGTCATCGAGCCTGTTCAAGGCTCGGAACCTCGTTGGGAGAATCACAGGAAGATCGACCAGAAGCATTCACCGTCTGAGCCATCCCGATCAGGCCCATCGCCTGGACACCCAGCAGAGCGCGGTGGCGTTCCAATATGCAAAAGGACTGGAGCTTGCATCGAAGGCATTTGGCTCTCAGATGCTCGCGGAGCAGTGGCTTTGCAGACCGTGCGGTCATTTGATGGGTTTTGTACCCTTCGAAATGCTCGACACGGCGCTCGGGTTCAGCGTGGTAGCGGACTATCTTGAACGTCTACGCGTGGGTGTCTACCAGTAGTTAGCCTGAGTGGAAATTGGTATGCGGTGAAGACGCAACGTTACCGTCTTCAACAAGCGGGACTTACAACCTTGTAATCCCCGTATCACTCAATTGACAGCGACAAAACCTTAATCTTCAGTCACGTCTAGTGGAGTGATTGAAATGAAAGTCATCAAAAGCATCACCGCGATCCTGGCCATAGTGGCCTCCTCAGCCGCGCTTGCCGAAGGAGGATCCGACCGTCTATACGGGAAGATGATTCAGGCCAATGAGCAAGCTATGCGAGCTTATGCAGCCGCCAATGGTAAGAAGCCACCTGAGGTGATCCATTATCACTACGGGATGCGGCTCGACGTGGCGAGGGTAATCAGCATGACATCGACCAAGGCGAGTTGCGACGTGATGCCGGCACAGATGAACTACGAGGATTCCAACGGAGACGTGAAAATCCTTGAATACCGGACCGCTGGAGTCGGTTGCCGGGGCCAGAACTGAGCATTCAGCGAGCGGACAGGGCTTACGCTGATAAAAAGCCGGGTTGAAGCGTCAATTCCGGCGATTGATCGCCTGGTGACCGGCTTACATGACTCGGGGAGTACGATGAGGATTGGTAGCTCAGACAGGAGAGCCTAATGACTGAATCAGTGCGCACCACGGTAAAGTGCCTTGATCCTGGCGACGGCTCCGGCGATGTCATTGTGGAATTACCCGACAATTTTCTGCGCGAGCTGGGGCTCACGACGGGCGACATACTCTCCATCGAGCTCATCAACGGCGGTATCGTACTCAAGCCAGTACGCGAGTGCCGTGAATCTGATTAGCTACCTTTTGCAGGCCCACTGTATCGTCGTGTTGAGCAGATGAAGCTTTCTAGCGGAGCACATGGGACGGCAGTCAGCCTACTGCCGTCCTTCGGGTCGATGAGTTATTTGGCCGGATAGTTGGCGACTACTTGGTCCTCGCCGCTTTTGGTTAAACCAATGACTTGGTAGGCATGGCTTACGCCATCAACCTCCATGCCTGGGGATCCAGCTGGCATTCCTGGTACGGCGATCCCGGCCAGATCGTACCGCCCCCTGAGTTCTCGAATCTGCTCAGCTGGCACGTGACCTTCGACAAACTTTCCGTCGATCACAGCTGTGTGGCAGGACGCTAACCGTGGCGCTACGCCCAGCTTCTGTTTCACTGCGCTCATGTCCGTCTCAACATGGTCGATCACTTTGAAACCATTAGCTTCCAGGTGCGCAATCCACTTCTTGCAGCAACCGCAGTTCGCGTCTCGGTGAACGTCGATGGACAATGGCTCGGCAGCGTAGGCCGCAGAGGTCACCAGAAGCCCAGCGATAGCGGCTAGCCGAACGAATACCTGGTTAGTTGGCATGAGTGTGCTCCTTACCGTCTTTGTGAACATGCGTCTTAGGCGACGATGCCGGGTGGCCATCCGAATGGGCCTCGACCGCATTGTGGTCACCGTGATGATCTGCCGCTTGGGCGGAGCCTGCGGGTGCAGTTCCGTGGTCGTGAGCTGCCTGGGCATGATCGTCGTCTGCCGCTTCGTCGTGATCACCATGCTCGGCACGACCGCCTACGCCGTGCTGGCCCTCATGGTTGTGCATATCGCTTTCACCGCCGCCGTGCTGGTGGCCACCGCTCGTGGCCACTAGAGCCTTGTACTGCTCAGGATTCATTTGAGGCAGTTGGTCCAGGAACGCGACGATTCCCCAGATGTACTCGTCACCCATGCTCTTGCCCCAAGCGGGCATGCCGGTGGCTTTGATACCGTGTTTGATCGTCCAGAATGCGGCGGCCGGATCGCCTCCGACACCGACCTTGGTGAGGTCAGGTGGCGACGGATATAGCGCTTGGCTTAGTTCAGTCTTCCCAACGCCTGGGGCGAGGTGGCACCCAATGCACATGGCGTTGTAGTTGCCTGCTCCTGCCTTGATCAACGCGGCATTCTTTAGGTCAGGCACTTCAATGTCTCGCGCTCGAACCTCAATCGACCGGTCGCGAGCCATGGCGAGAAACGAATGGACAGCCGGAAAGTGAGGATCATCGGCGCCGACATTCACCAAGCCGAAATACGCCGTGCCCAATACAGCAGCACTTCCGACAGCACCGGCCACGAGCAGCGTTGTAATTGTTCTTTTCATGTTGGAATTCTCAGAACCACATCCTGATACCGGCAACGAAGCGTGCCTCATTAACATCTCCGCCCTCGTCTCGGATGAAGTCAGCGGTGTTGCCGTAGGAGCGGCTCCAGGTAACGCCTATGTATGGAGCAAACTGGCGGACAATTTCATACCGTAGACGCAGCCCGACTTCGGTATTGGCCAGACCCGAGCCAACACCGCGCTCAGGATCGTTCTTGCCATAGAAGTTCGCCTCGGCCGTGGGCTGCAAAATCAAGCGATTGGTCAGCAGGATGTCGTATTCGCCCTCAAGACGCGCAGCAGTCTGGCCGTTCTCGCCTATGAACGCCGTGGCTTCGGCCTCGAAGTCATACAAGGCCATGCCCTGAATACCAAAGGCTGCCCAGGTCTGTGGGGATTCCGGTTTGAAATCCTGACGGACCCCGGCGACCACATCCCACCATGGACTGACCGAGCGGCCGTAAAGCAATTGCATCTCGGCGTCTTCGGTTACCCCATTGGTGCGCTCGCCTTCCGAACGAACCCAGAGTCGATTAATGTCACCGCCTACCCAGCCTGAAGCGTCCCAGGCCAGGGTGCTGCCCTCATCGGCGTCCTGGTATTCGAGTTGGTCCAACAGGAAGAAACTGTTGATTCCGCTGTCGTGCACCTGATGTCCACCCAAAGGCGGAAAGGCTGCCTCACGGTCGGCTTCGGTGAGCACTGGAATCGGCGTGCGGCTTGTTGTGGTTGGAGAAGTCGCTGAATCATGGTTCATCTGTGAATGGTCCATACCCTTCATCGAACCGTGATCCATGCCCTTCATGTTTCCATGGTCCATCTTGCTATGGTCCACCGGGCTGGATTTGCTCTGGCTTTGAGCATGCCCCATCTGGCTGTGATCAACAGGGGCAGTCTGTTTCTGCTGTTTGCTAACCCCCATCTTGCTGTGATCCATCGCCGGCATCGATTCGGACGGAGCAGCATCCATTTGCATGGAACCGTGCCCCATATTCGAATGATCCATGCCCGAATGATCCATTACTTCAGCGGCGAAGCTGGGCGTTACGCCCAGCATGCCGATTGAAACTGTCAAGGCCAGCAGCGAAGGCCGCCCAAAGCTATTGGCCATCTTTTCCTGCCTTAGCTTTGTCGCTGCCATGCGATTCCATCATTTTGTCGTGGTCCATGCCCTCCATCGAACCATGGTCCATCCCCTTCATCGAGCCGTGATCCATACCTTCCATGGAACCATGGTCCATGCCTTCATGGTTCATCCCTTGGCCCTGCTTGTTCTGCGAGCCTTTGGCTTTGCTTGCCTCGGTGGATTTCTGTGAGTGCTGATCATGGTTGTCGCTGGACCACGACGACGGGGCATAAATAGCCAGCATGCCTACCATCGCAGCAGAAAGGAAAAAGGCGCTTCGTTTCATTGGTTTGCTCATCTCAGATCTCCAGTTCATTCGTCCACACGGACTTCTCGGAACATGCCCATTTCCATGTGGAACAGTAGGTGACAGTGATAGGCCCAACGTCCCAAGGCATCTGCGGTGACGCGATAGCTTCGTTTTGAGCCAGGTGGCATGTCGATGGTGTGCTTGCGAACCATGAAGTTGCCGTTCTCGTCCTCCAGATCACTCCACATACCGTGGAGATGGATGGGGTGAGTCATCATGGTGTCGTTGACCAAGGTGATGCGAAGACGCTCGCCATATTTCAACCGCAGCGGTTCAGCGTCGGAGAATTTGATACCGTCGAACGACCACGCGAACTTCTCCATGTGGCCGGTAAGGTGCAGTTCGATTGTCCGTCCAGGCTCTCGACCATCGGGATCGATGAAGGTGCTCCGCAAATCGGCGTAGGTCAGCACTCGGCGTCCGTTGTTGCGCAGGCCAATTCCCGGATCGTTCAGCTTCGGGGTCGGCGACATGGTCTGCATATCGACCAACGGGTTGTTGGTCTCGGAAGCTGGATGGCTCTGCATTGCACCGCTCATGCCGGCCATGCCCTCATGACCCATGCCAGCCATCTTGCTGTGGTCCATGCCGGCCATGCTGCCATGGTCCATGCCAGCCATCTTGCTGTGGTCCATGCCGGCCATGCTGCCGTGATCCATTCCGCCCATGCTGCCGTGGTCCATGCCCATGTCGCTCATGGCGATGATCGGGCGCGGATCTACCTCCGGCACGGGCGCTTGCAAGCCTTCACGAACTGCCAGGGTGCCTCGGGAGTACCCGGTACGGTCCATGGACTGCGCGAAGATCGTATAGGCCTGCTCGGTTTCAGGTTCGACGATGACATCGTAGGTTTCCGCAACGGCGATCCGGAACTCATCGACCGATACGGGTTTGACGTACTGGCCGTCGGCAGCCACAACCGTCATCTTCAGCCCAGGAATCCGGACATCGAAATAGGTCATGGCCGAGCCGTTGATAAAGCGCAGGCGGATTTTCTCGCCGGGCTTGAAGATTCCCGTCCAGTTGCCGTTCGGAGCCTGGCCGTTCATGAGGTAGGTGTAGGTATACCCGCTCACGTCAGCGAGGTCGGTGGGGCTCATCTTCATTTCAGCCCACATCTTCCGATCCGCTACAGCGGCCGACCAGCCTTTCTCGCTCACATCGTCAACGAAGTCGCCAACTGTGCGCTTGTGGAAGTTGTAGTAGTCAGATTGCTGCTTGAGTTTGGAGAGCACCCGCGCCGGGTCTTCATCCGTCCAATCGCTGAGCATGACGACGTAATCGCGGTCATACACAAACGGCTCGGGATCTTTGGCATCGATCACCAGAGCACCATAAACGCCGGACTGTTCCTGGAAGCCAGAGTGGCTGTGATACCAGTAAGTACCGTTTTGGTGGACCTTGAACTTGTATTCGTACATGCCATCGGGAGCGATGCCGTGGAAGCTCAAGCCCGGCACACCGTCCATGTTGGCGGGCAGGATGATGCCGTGCCAGTGAATGGAGGTGTCCTGTTTCAACCGGTTGCGTACGCGCAGCGTCACGGTGTCGCCTTCGCGCCATCGCAGGATTGGCCCTGGCACGGAGCCGTTGATGGCCATGGCCGTACGAGCTGAGCCCGTGATGTTGACGGGCAGGTCACCGATATACAGATCGAAGTCCGTGCCGCTGAGCACGTTCGGTTGGCCAGGGCTGGTCACGGCCCAGACCGGCGCGCGCCACATGCCGAGCCCACCCAGAAGTCCGGTAGCGGCCAGGCCTTTGACGAAAGATCGTCTCGTGGTTTTGCTTTGCATGCCGTTGCGTCCAGTCAGGTAGATCGCTGATATCCAGGCTGCTCGATGGCGCAGCCCTTGGGTTCATTGGAGCTCTCACCAGTCTCGTAGACTTTTGCCACTGCGCGAGGCTGATGAGAGGCCGTAGTCTGAAACTGCCATAGTTCAGATTCCGGGGTGATTACATTTCTGTAAGCTCGGATCAGCAGCTCTCGTGGCCCGCGTGCTTGCCGGACTGGGCGGCGACTGGCGCCTGCTCTTTCTTCTCCTGCGCAACCTGGTAGGCTTGCATGGAGCTTTGGCGAGCCGCTTCCATCCGCGCAAAGGTCCGGTCCGCGCCGCCCTCTGCCAGGGCGATGCCTGCCATGCCGAAGGTAACGATCATCACAATTGCTTTGACCATGTTCATCTGAAGATCCTCAGTGGCTTCTGCGCCTCATGGCGTCAGGTACAGGGTCAAGTTAGCCTCGCGGTGCTGTCAGAAAACTGAGCTCGACATTACTTTTCCGTCAGCTTCTGGTTGGGCGTCTTTTTTCCTGCAAACTGGAGATGCACCCCGCGTGGATGAGAGCAGATGAAATTACTCGTAGCCGAAGATGAGCCGAAAACCGGTGTCTACCTCCAGCAAGGCTTGACAGAAGCTGGCTTCACCGTTGACCGGGTGATGACAGGCACTGACGCCCTGCAACAGGCGCAGAGCGAAGTGTATGACTTGCTAATTCTCGACGTGATGATGCCGGGGCTTGATGGCTGGGAGGTCCTGCGCAAGATCCGTGCAGCGGCTAAGGATGTACCGGTCCTTTTCTTGACGGCCCGTGATGGCGTAGACGATCGTGTGAAAGGTTTGGAGCTGGGCGCTGATGATTACCTGGTGAAGCCCTTCGCATTCTCGGAGCTGCTGGCTCGGGTTCGCACGTTGCTGCGCAGAGGCAACGGTGCTTCTGCTCAAACCACCATGAAGATGGCAGACCTTGAGGTGGACCTGCTCAAGCGTCGGGCTACGCGAAACGGCAAGCGGATCGACCTTACCGCCAAGGAATTTTCCCTATTGGAGCTGCTCATGCGCCGACGCGGCGAGGTGCTCCCCAAGTCGCTGATCGCTTCTCAGGTCTGGGACATGAACTTCGACAGTGACACCAACGTGATCGAGGTCGCGATTCGCCGACTGCGGGCCAAGATTGATGACGACTTCGCGCCAAAGCTCATCCATACCGCCCGAGGCATGGGCTACATGATGGATGTGCCCGAGTAATGCGCCCACAATCATCGCTCGTCAAGCGACTGACCCTGATGTTCATGTTCGCGGTGACTGCTGTCTTGGTCGTTGCCGGCGTGGCTTTCTACGGACTCAGCCAACACCATTTCCGGATGCTGGATGAGCAGGCACTCTCCGAAAAGCTGGAGTCAACGCGTCATATCCTGTCCATCTCAGCAGCGCGAGGCGGGCTCGACGATCAGGAGCAGCAGCTGCGGGCGTTGCTCGGCGCACATCAGGATCTTTCGGCGAAAATCACCAAAACTGACGGAACGGTCCTTTTTTCAGAACCCAAGGCTTCACAAATTCCTGAGCAGTTCGAGCAGGCGCACCGGGGCGCAGTTTGGGAATGGCAGGATGAAGCGCAGAACTTCCGGGGTATCACCGCCCAGTTAATCATCGCGGGTGAGCCGGAACCGGTGACGGCCGTGCTGATGCTCGATGTCACCACTCACGCGCATTTCTTTATCACCCTGCAATGGTGGTTCGGCATCGGCTTGGTGATCAGCGCGATTGTGAGCGCAGGCTTGGGCTGGGTCGTTGCCAAGAGTGGGCTTCGGCCTGTTGGACAAATCACCAAAGTGGCCACCGGGATGTCGGCAAGATCGCTCCGCGAGCGCATTCCGCTGGAGCCCGTACCGCTAGAGCTTCAGGAGCTCATCCTGTCTTTCAACGGGATGCTGGGACGGTTGGAGGATGCATTCGTTCGGTTGTCCAACTTTTCTGCCGATATCGCTCACGAGTTGAGAACGCCGGTCAGCAACCTACTGACCCATACCGAAGTGGTGCTCACCAAGAAGCGTGACCTGGATGCCTATGAGGAAAACCTCTATTCGAATCTGGAGGACCTTAAGCGCATGTCGCGCATGATCGATGACATGCTTTTCCTTGCCAAGGCGGATAACGGTCTCATCGTGCCCGAGCAGGTCGATGTGGACCTCTCCGAACTGGTATCCAAGCTGTTCGAGTACTACCAGTTCCTGGCCGAGGACCGGAGCATTCAGATGACCCTACAAGGTCGTGGCAAGGTTCGTGGCGATCGCCTGATGATTGACCGAGCGCTTTCCAACCTTTTATCGAACGCGTTGCGCTACACCCCGGAAGGCAACGAGATATCAGTGCAGATCGAGCAAACACGTGAAAACGTGACGTTGTCCATACGTAACAGCGGAGTAACCATCGATCCTCAGCACATTGGCAAGATCTTCGACCGGTTCTATCGGGCTGATCCAGCCAGACGCGAAGGTGGACCAAGCAATGCAGGTCTGGGCCTGTCGATAACACGCTCCATCATCGAGGCTCACAGCGGACGAATTTGGTGTACTTCAGCGGAGGGATTCACAACCTTTTACATCAGCCTTCCAGCCTCCAAGCGGTTGATTGGTGAAGCCTCTTAATGCTGAATTCATCCCGGTAACCTATACTCGCCCATCATGAAACGCTTCATTCGACTGCTCACCATCCTGATGCTTATCGTGGCGCTTCCGCTTAACGGGATGGCGGGCATCGATTCGGCGACTGAACCTTGTCCAATGCAGACCATGGGCATGGAAATGATGGCGGGCATGGACCATGACTGCTGCCAGGACCAAGAGCCGGGCAAGACTGGTGACCATGCCAAATCCTGCAAGGTAGGCCAGGAGTGCAGAACTGCCAGCACAGTGCAGCTCAGCTTCCTGACGCCTGGACTGACCTATGCCAAGCCACGACCTGCCGATACCTACGCTGTAGGCATAGCAACAGGTTCTCCCCCCGATCCATGGCGTCCTCCCCGCGTCTGACTCCCTCTTAATTTCACACCATCGTTCTGCCTAGCAGCGGGCCGATGGCACGCGCCTGGGCGCTGATCTTTCGAGGAATCATTCTCATGACTCCCCAACGTTTTCAGGGACGAACTTCCACTGCCGTCCTTTTCATACTGCTGCCGGCTGTCTCAGCACAGGCTGCAACGCTGTCGCTGGATGAAGCGCTGCAACTGGCTGAACGCAACGCTCCCTCTCTACAAGCCCGCCAGGAGCAGGCATCAGCTGCGCGCAACTTAGTCATTCCAGCGGGCGAACTACCCGACCCGCGCTTGAATCTTGGGGTACAAAACCTGCCGATTGAAGGCGCTGATCGCTGGAGCATGAACAGAGACTTCATGACCATGCAGGTGGTTGGCCTGTCCCAGGACGTACCGAACCGGGACAAGCGTAAAGCTCGCGTAGAGACAGCTCAGGCCACGGTCGAGCGAGCCGATGCTGAGGCGGTCTTCGAGCGCCTGAAGATTCGAGCGGCAACCGCGCAGGCTTGGGTTAATGCGTACACCGTGCAGCGAAAACTTGAACAGTTCGACGCTTTCTACAAAGAAAACCAGCTGCTGGCTTCTACGGTGCGGGCGCGCCTGGCCGGAGGCGCAGGCTCGACGGCCGATACGCTGGCTCCGAAACAGGAATTGGCGCAGTTGGACGAGCAGAAGGATGTTTTATTGAGTCAGGCAGCTCAAGCGCGATCCGCGCTGAAGCGCTGGATTGGGCAGGACGCCGAAGTAGGGGCGCCGACGTTCCCACTCTGGCCTGTAGACGCAGCTGAATACCTGCACTCCGTACATGCCCATCCGGAGCTCAATACCTACAACGCCATGACACGCGAGGCGCAAGCCCAGGTACACCAGGCCCAGGCAGAAAAGAAGTCGGATTGGTCTTGGGGGGTGGATTATCAGCGTCGTGGCCCGGACTTCAGCAACATGGTCAGCCTGCAAGTCAGCTTCCAGTTGCCGTTGTTCACCGGCTCCCGGCAAGACCCGATGATTGCGGCGCGACGCGCACAAGTTCGCCAGTTGGAGGATGAGCAGGATGCAGCCCTGCGCGAGCATCAAGCCCAGCTTGAAACAGACCTTGCCGAGTACCAACGTTTGCAGCGGGCGGTGCGGCGCAGTCGCGAGACGCTTCTACCTCTGGCCGAGGACCGGGTACGCCTCGCTCTGGCGGACTACCGCGCCGGTAAGTCGCCGTTGAGTGAAGTGCTGTCGGCACGTCGGCAACGCGTGGAAGCGCTGTTACAGGATGTGGATCTGCAAGGACAGTTGGCTGCAACAGCAGCGCGTCTGCATTTCGTATATGGAGAGGTGCGGGCATGAGGAATAGGTCGATTGGTTTGGTTGTGGCTGCTGCCCTTGCTATTGGAGCAGGCGCGGGCTTCTGGCTAGGAGGACGGGGCACGGTTACCCCATCGCAGCCAGTAGGTGAGCAAAAAGCGCTGTACTGGTACGACCCGATGTATCCCCAGCAGCATTTCCCGGCACCCGGAAAGTCGCCGTTCATGGACATGCCGCTCGTGCCCAAGTATTCAGACGAGACGGATGACAAGGGGCAGCCTGCGGTTCAGGTCTCGGCTGGGCTCCAGCAAAATCTCGGGATGCGATTGGCAACGGTGATGGCTGGCAGGCTTGAACGATCCCTGAGCGTGAGCGGCGTTCTGGCGTTCGACGAACGCGACTTCAGCGTGTTGCAGGCCCGTACTGGCGGTTACGTCGAACGCGTATATGGCCGGGCGGCGGGGGATATAGTTGCTAAAGGGGCTCCCCTAGCCGATGTGCTGACCCCGGAGTGGGCTGGTTTGCAGGAGGAATATCTGGCGTTGCGGCATTCCGGCGACGCTCAGCTGACGGCGGCGGCACGACAGCGGCTCCTGCTCTCCGGCATGCCGGTCTACCTGATCAACCGGGTCGCGAGCACTGGAAAGGTACAGCTCTCGGTCACACTTTCCGCGCCCACTGCCGGTGTCATCCAGGTTCTCGATCTGCGACCCGGCATGACGCTGACGCCGGGGACTACCTTGGCAAGGATCAACGGAGTGGCCAACGTCTGGCTGGAAGCCGCTGTGCCAGAAGCCCAGGCTCAAGGCCTGCGCGAAGGCCAGCCTGTGCAAGCGCAATTGCCAGCTTTCCCAGGCGATCCGGTACCGGGCAAGTTGACCGCGCTGTTGGCTGATGCCGATTTGCAAAGCCGCACGTTGCGCCTGCGTATCGAGTTGCCCAACCCGGATGGACGGCTTCGTCCTGGGATGACCGCTCAAGTGGCTCTCAATCCCGGCGTGTCTTCCGAGCAGAGCCTCTTGGTGCCTGCCGAGGCGGTCATACGCACCGGCAAGCGGGATCTGGTGATGCTGGCTGAAGAAGGTGGTCGCTTCCGACCGGTGGAAGTTGTGTTGGGTCAGGAGAGCAAGGGGCAAGTTGCGGTGTTGCAGGGCCTTCAGGCAGGTCAGCGCATCGTCGCGTCGGGGCAATTCCTACTGGACTCCGAAGCTAATTTGAAAGGCATCGAAGCGGCGACGGCGCCAGACGTTCAGCCAAAAGCGGGGCCCGCCTTACATGAAGCGAACGGCCGTATCGTGCAGATAGATGGAGCCCAGCTCACCGTTGACCATGGTCCCTTCCTCACCCTGGGTATGCCTGGGATGACCATGACCTTCCCGGTGGCTGATCAGTCGCTCCTTGATGGCCTCAAGGTCGGTGCACAGATTCGCTTTGGCATACGCGAACGCGACGAGGGCATGGTGGTTGAGCAGATCAAAGTGTTGGAGGGCCAACCATGATTGCCAAACTGATCCGCTGGTCGGTAGGCAACCGGGTACTGGTGCTGCTTGCTACGCTGTTTCTGGTGGCATGGGGCTTCGTCTCGGTGCGCAGTCTGCCAATCGACGCCTTGCCCGACCTGTCGGATGTACAGGTGATCATCCGCACGTCCTACCCAGGTCAGGCTCCTCAGATCGTTGAGAATCAGGTGACCTATCCGCTGACCACCACAATGCTCTCGGTTCCGGAGGCCAAAACGGTACGCGGCTTCTCCGCCTTCGGTGACAGCTTCGTCTACGTGCTGTTCGAGGACGGCACCGATCTGTATTGGGCGCGCTCTCGGGTTCTTGAGTACCTGAGCCAGGCACAATCGCGATTACCTGCGGCAGCCAAGCCGGTACTCGGACCGGACGCCACCGGAGTCGGGTGGATTTATCAGTATGCGCTGGTCGATCGCAACGGTGGCCATGACCTGTCGCAACTGCGCAGCCTGCAGGACTGGTTCCTGCGCTATGAGCTCAAGACCCTGCCGGATGTCGCTGAGGTGGCCACCATCGGCGGTATGGTCAAGCAATACCAAGTCCTCCTCGATCCGCTTCGCATGGCCAGCCTCGGTATCACCCAAGCTGAGGTGATAGAGGCTATAGGTAAGGCCAACCAAGAGACCGGCGGTGGTGTGCTGGAGCAAGGCGAAGCAGAATTCATGGTTCGTGCGGCCGGCTACCTAGGATCGCTGGACGATTTCAGAGCGATCCCTCTGCGACTGGCTACCAAGGGCGTGCCGGTGAACTTAGGCGATGTCGCTACGGTGCAGATAGGTCCGGAAGCCCGCAGAGGCATAGGTGAACTGGACGGCCTCGGTGAAGCCGTAGGTGGAGTGGTTATCCTGCGCAGCGGCAAGAATGCTCGTGAGGCCATCGCGCACGTCAAGGCCAAGCTCGAAACCCTGAAGAAAGGCCTGCCTGCCGGGGTGGAGCTTGTCACCGTCTACGACCGCAGCCAGCTGATCGACCGTGCTGTGGAGAACCTCAGTCACAAACTGGTCGAGGAGTTTGTGGTAGTGGCGTTGGTATGCGCAGCGTTTCTCTGGCACCTGCGCTCGTCGCTGGTGGCCATCGTGTCGCTGCCCGTGGGAATCCTGATTGCGCTGATCGTCATGCGTCATCAGGGTATCAACGCCAACATCATGTCCCTTGGCGGAATCGCTATTGCCATCGGTGCAATGGTGGACGCTGCCGTGGTCATGATCGAGAACGCCCACAAACGTGTAGAGGCCTGGCATGCCCAGCATCCTGGTCAACCTTTGCGGGGCGAAGCGCATTGGAACGTAATGACGGAGGCGGCCGTCGAGGTTGGACCAGCGCTGTTCTTCAGCCTCATGATCATCACGCTCTCGTTCATCCCGGTGTTCACGCTGCAAGCCCAGGAGGGCCGCCTCTTTGCCCCCCTGGCCTTTACCAAGACCTACGCGATGGCAGCGGCGGCTGCGCTATCGGTGACCCTGATACCGGTGCTGATGGGGTATTGGATCAGAGGGCCACTGCCTGCGGAACAGAGCAACCCGCTCAACCGGGGCCTCATCCGGCTGTACCGTCCGGCATTGGAGGTCGTCCTGCGCCGGCCCTTGCTTACCCTCGCTGGAGCATTGCTCATCCTGCTCAGCAGTCTGTGGCCCTTGAACCATCTGGGTGGCGAGTTTCTTCCCCCACTTGATGAAGGTGATCTGCTCTACATGCCTTCAGCCTTGCCTGGACTCTCCGCGCAGAAAGCTTCAGAGCTGTTGCAGCGAACGGATCGCTTGATTCGTACAGTCCCCGAGGTAGCCAGCGTCTTTGGTAAGGCCGGCCGCGCCGAATCGGCCACTGACCCTGCACCGCTGGAGATGTTCGAGACCACCGTGCGGCTCAAGCCCAAGAGTGAATGGCGTCCAGGTATGACCACTGAGAAGCTAATCGAAGAGCTTGACCGTATCGTGCGTGTGCCTGGGCTCACCAATATCTGGATTCCGCCTATCCGCAATCGGATTGACATGCTGGCAACCGGCATCAAGAGTCCGATCGGCGTCAAGGTTGCCGGCAGCGATCTGAACCAGATAGACCGGGCTACCCTTGCTGTGGAGCGGGCAGCGAAAAAGGTGCCTGGAGTGACTTCGGCCCTGGCAGAGCGTTTGACTGGCGGTCGCTACATTGATTTGGACATCGACCGCCATGCCGCTGCGCGTTATGGCCTGAACATTACCGACGTACAGGCTATTGTCGCCGGTGCCATAGGTGGCGAAACCATTGGGGAAACGGTTGAAGGGTTAGCTCGCTATCCCATTAGCGTGCGCTATCCACGAGAATGGCGTGATTCCGTGGAGGGGTTGCGTCAGCTGCCGATCTACACGTCGCAGGGGGGCCAGCTGACGCTTGGCACCGTGGCTCGCATACATATTGCCGATGGCCCGCCCATGCTCAAGAGCGAGAATGCTCGCCCCTCGGGCTGGGTGTACATCGATGTGCGCGGCAGAGACCTATCGTCTGTTGTGGCAGACCTGCGGCAGGTGATCGACACCGAGGTAAAGCTCGATCCGGGCATGAGCTTGAGTTACTCCGGGCAGTTCGAATACTTGGAGCGCGCTAACGCACGCCTGGCCTGGGTGGTGCCGGCGACGCTGGCCATCATCTTCGTGCTGCTCTACCTGACTTTTGGGCGCCTCGGTGAGGCGCTACTCATCATGGGCACGCTACCGTTCGCGCTAACCGGAGGCGTTTGGCTGCTGTACCTGCTGGGCTACAACCTGTCGGTGGCCACAGGCGTTGGTTTCATTGCCTTGGCCGGCGTAGCTGCGGAGTTTGGGGTGATCATGCTCATTTACCTGAATAACGCTTGGGCTGAGCGTCAGGCCAGTGGCGAAACCACACGAGCAGCGCTGCTCGGCGCAATCCGTGAGGGTGCGGTGCAGCGCATCAGACCCAAGGCAATGACCGTGGCAGTCATCGTTGCAGGCCTGCTGCCCATCCTCTGGAGCAGCGGTACCGGCAGCGAGGTCATGAGTCGCATCGCGGTGCCCATGGTCGGCGGCATGCTAACCGCTCCGTTGCTCTCCCTGTTTGTAATACCTGCGGCGTACTGGCTGATCCGTCGCCGCGAACTTACTGTCACTACCCCCAACCCCTCAGGAGAAAACCAATGAAAAAGCTAATCGTCATCGCAGCCCTGGTCACAGCTTTCGCCGCCAGTGTGCATGCCCAGGACATGGATGGTATGGACATGAAGAACATGCCAGCTTCCGCCGAAGGAGGCCAAGGCACCCAGGCGGCACCCACCGCGCATGCTGAAGGGGCAATAAAGGCGCTGGATCCTCAAAGCGGAAAAATCACATTGGCCCACGGCCCGGTAGCAGAGCTCAAATGGCCGGCGATGACCATGGGTTTCCATGCTGAGCCTGCACAGCTGAAGGGCTTGAACGTAGGAGACAAGGTGAAATTTGGGTTCCGTATGGAAGGAAGCGTCGCGAAGATCGTGAGCATTCATAAGCAGTGATGTTCAAGCCTTAAATGATCGGGCACGCCTTCACACCGAGAGGATTCGGACAAGCTTACAGAAATGTAATCAATCTTCAGGACCCCGTCAGGTCGAACGCTACGTACCGTCATGAGACGGTGCACTGGCATCAAATCGACCCGATACCGGAGATATGACCATGAACAGTCGCTTTGAAGAATGCATCTCGGAATGCCTGCGCTGTGCGCTGGCCTGTGAAGGCTGTGCGTCAGCCTGCCTACAAGAACAAGATGTAAAAATGATGGCTGACTGCATCAAGCTGGACAGAGATTGCGCAGATATGTGCAACCTTGCGGCTACCTTGATGGCACGAGAAAGCATGCTGGCCAAAGAGCTTTGTGCCCTATGCGCCAAAATTTGCCGGGCCTGCGGGGAGGAGTGCGGTAAGCATAAGGCAGACCACTGTCAGCAATGCGCCCAGGCCTGCATGACCTGCGCAGAATCCTGCGAAGCAATGGCTGCGTAAGCGAATTTCGCCAAGCCTCCGCCTGCTTTCCATGCGCCTGATTAAGGATTTGGGTACGTCGATAATCGTCGTGCTTAGGGAGGCGGGTAGACCGCTGATGGACATGCGCTCTGGCAGAGCCTAGCTTGGGCAGCTAGCAAACCAGAGGCGCAGCGATCTGATAGCAAAGAAGCCCGCCTCAGCGGCGGGCTATCAGATGTCTCCAAGGGGAGGCTGTAGGCCAACAAGTCTCGGAGCAAGCACTTGTAGGATACGCCTGTTGGCTCACGCCCACCAGCCAGCTTCGGCGGAAGCGAGTGGTCCTACGTTCTGACGGCCGGCATTGGAAGCGGCTTGGTGAAGGCCACGTCGATTTGCAGGGCGATCCGCCAAGACAAAGCCGGCTGATTATCCCCAAGCGGTATACGATCAGGAAGAGTCAAAGGCAAAGCTAGGGGTGAATCTAGCGGGTACCCACATTTGAGGGCAAAATCTCCAGCTTCGCCTACAGTGCATTGGGTTGAGGGGGAAGGTGTGGGAGCAGAGCTAGATCGGGTAAAGGATCGCAAAAGGAGCAGAGCGTTAATCGAAGACCTCTACCTCGACGCGAACCGAGTTTACGTAATTCACTACTCCTGCGAATCGTTTTATGAAAATGATACGGGGGAGTCGAAACGTGTGACATCCATCGCCACACGGAACCTAAAAACCGGCCAAACCAAATCGTGGTCCATCCATAAAGAAGCAGAGCTCAGCAAACAGCTCTCCAGCATGCAAGCAGAGCTCAATAAATTCGAAAAGTCGATGCTGAAAGGCTTTTTCCAATGGCTTGATAAGCACAAGGATTGTCGGTTCCTGCATTGGAACATGCGAGACGAAAATTTCGGGTTCTTTGCGCTTGAGCATCGCTTTCGGGTGCTCGGGGGCAAACCCGTAGAGCTGCCGGATGACAAGAAGGTTGACCTTGCGCGTGAGCTGGTTGCGTTATATGGAAGAAACTATGCCCCGCATGCCGATAGCAGGGGAAGGAAAGGCAGGATCATGGCGTTGGCTGAACTCAATAATGCCAGCGACCAAGACGCACTGCCCGGCGCTGATGAGGCTGCCGCCTTTGTGAACGCTGAGTACATAAAAATGCATCAATCGACCCTCAGGAAGCTCGATATGTTTGCGAACTTCTTCGAGCGTACACATGAAAAGTCCTTGAAGACTAAATCCAGATGGTACGAGCGGAACGGGGTGCATCCTGTTGTGTTAATTGAAATCGTCAAAGACCACCCGATCTACACGACAGTTATCGTACTGAGCGGCCTTGCCATTGCCGCTGTCAATTTCAGCCGTTTCTTGGCGCTTTTCAACTACCCCCTGTAGTGCAAGCACCATTTCACCAATCTTTGGGCATCGTTATTAGGTTTGGAGGTATCTACAAAACTGGGACGATTCAGTAACGCCCTGAATACTAAAGGCTGCCTAGGTCTGTGAGGATTCCGTTTTGAAACCCTGACGGACCCCGGCGACCAGATTCCACCATGGACTGACTGAGCGCCCGTACAGCAATTGCAGCTCAGCGTCTTCGGTTGCCCCATTGGTGCGCCTTTATCCGAACGAACCTAGAGTCGATTAATGTCGCCGCCTACCCAGCCTGATGCGTCTCAGGCCAAGTACCCCTCATCGGCGTCCTGGTATTCGAGCTGGTGGAAAGGCTGCTGGGGGCACAATAAAGCTTGTCACAAGTGGGCAGGGCCCTGGTGGCGATCATCCTCCGCCTACACAATGTAACGGGCCGTCTAAGTGCTCACGGGCCATTTCCGTAGGAACAGTCACGCTCGGCAACGACTGCATGCCGAGTAACCATCCTGATTACTGGCTAACTGTGAGCTGCTGAAGGATCTGACAAGCCGCAGCCTCGCGACCGTCGTTACAGCTTTGCCTCAGCTCCACCAATTGCAACTGCAACACCTGCAAGCAGGCAATGCGATCCCTGACGTGCTGGATATGCTTATCAACGAGCTCGTTGACACCGGCGCAACTGCTGGACGGGCGGTCTCTGTAGCTTAACAAGCGACGTATTTCTTCCAGGGTCATGTCGAGCGTTCTGCAGTTTCTGATGAAAGCCAATCGATCTACGTGCTGCTGAGAGTAAAGCCGATAATTTCCCCCGCTTCGTGCAGGATCAGGCAGAAGCCCCTCGCGTTCGTAGTACCTAATCGTAACGACCTGACAGTTCGAAATTTTAGCCAGCTGGCCAATTTTCATCGCAATCTCCAAAAACGCTTGACTCTATAGTGGCTATAGGTTGTTGACTATACACCTGCATAGGAGAATCCAAATGGTAAATTGTTGCGACGATACTCCCAAAGCGAGCCCCGCAAGCAGCACGTCTACCACGAGCTGTTGCAAGGCCGCGTGCTCAGCTCCTGCCGAACCGTCCGGTCAACTGAGCACCTTCCGCATCGAGCAGATGGACTGTCCCACTGAGGAAGCTCTCATCCGGAATAAGCTGGAGCAGATCCCGGAGGTGCTGAAACTGCAATTCAATCTGATGAGCCGCACTCTCGGTGTGTGGCACGCACCACTATCGGCGCAGACCATCGTTGATGCTATCGCGTCTGTGGGCATGCGGGCGGTTCGCTTCGAGGCCACAGTAAGTACGCGAGTAAATATTGCTCAGATGGACTGCCCCACCGAGGAGCGGTTGATAACCGACAAGCTATCGGGAATGCCAGGCATCGCAGCGCTACACTTCAATCTGTTGCAGCGCACTCTCACTATTAGTCATGAGCCTAACGCGCTTGAGGCGGCTTTGAGTGCAATCAGAGAACTCGGCTTCACTCCTCAATCCCAGGTAGAAGCCAAAGCTTCGATTGAAGCCCAACCACCAGTCAAGAGTCATTGGTGGCGTCTTGGGCTGTCTGGTATAGCAGCGGTGTCGGCGGAGATTTTGCATTTCAGCCAAGCAGTACCAGAATGGGTAGTAGCCCTGATCTCCGTTGCCGCGGTGCTCCTTTGCGGTCTGGCCATCTACAAAAAAGGCTGGATCGCCCTCAAGAACCGTAACCTCAATATCAACGCCCTAATGAGTATTGCGGTTACGGGCGCAATTTTGATCGGACAGTGGCCCGAAGCGGCCATGGTTATGTTCCTGTTTGCAGTCGCCGAGCTAATAGAAGCAAAGTCTCTCGATCGAGCCCGCAATGCCATTCGCGGCTTAATGGACTTGGCGCCTGAAAAGGCAACTGTCCAGCAAGCCGATGGCAGTTGGATAGAGACGGATGTCGCTAATGTGCCGATCGACAGCACGGTCAGGGCGCGCCCAGGCGAACGCATCAGTCTTGATGGAGAGGTTGTCCGAGGGAACTCGACCATCAACCAAGCACCCATTACTGGCGAAAGTCTACCTGTGGAAAAAACCATCGGTGATCCCGTGTTCGCCGGTACTATCAATCAGGCCGGGGAACTTGAGTATCGGGTCACAGCAGAAGCCAGCCATTCCACTCTGGCCAGAATCATCCATGCGGTAGAAGAAGCACAAGGTGCACGTGCACCGACTCAGCGTTTTGTAGATCAATTCGCCCGTATCTATACGCCAGCCGTGTTCGCATTCTCATTAGCGGTAGCGATTCTGCCCCCATTGTTGATGGGAGGTGAGTGGTTCGAGTGGATCTATCGTGCCCTGGTTTTGCTGGTAGTGGCCTGTCCCTGTGCGCTGGTCATCTCGACTCCTGTCTCCATCGTTAGCGGCCTTGCCTCAGCTGCTCGCAAAGGTATTCTGATTAAGGGAGGGGTGTATCTGGAAAGCGGTCGCATGATCACCCACCTAGCCTTAGACAAGACTGGGACAATCACCCATGGTAAGCCAGTGCAAACTGACTACATGCCTCTGACCGATGGACTATCTAAGGATTTTCGCACTTTCGCTGCAAGTCTTGCAGATCGTTCTGACCATCCGGTATCGCAGGCCATAGCCACACAGGCGATTGAGCAATCCGTTTCCATATTGAACGTTGACGATTTTGAAGCCTTACTGGGCCGTGGCGTGCGAGGTGCTATTGATGGACACCGCTATCACCTCGGCAATCATCGGCTTTTAGAAGAACTGGGTTTTTGCTCCCCGACAATCGAAGCCACGCTTGACCACCTAGAACGCCAAGGCAAAACCGTCGTCATTCTGTCAGATGAGACACAGGCACTGGCGTTGTTCGCGGTAGCCGATACAGTGAAAGACACCAGTCGAGCCGCGATCAAAGAACTTCATGAGTTGGGCGTGAAAACCTTGATGTTGACGGGTGATAATCCGCATACAGCCGAGGCCATTGCGTCCCAGGTTGGTATTGATGAGGCCAAGGGTAGTCTGCTCCCGTCTGATAAACTGAACGCAATCGAAGCCCTGATCAATAAAAAAGCGACCGTAGGGATGGTCGGCGATGGCATCAATGATGCGCCGGCGCTCGCACGAGCCAATGTGGGCTTCGCTATGGGGGCTGCCGGTACTGATACAGCAATCGAAACGGCCGATGTCGCGATCATGGATGATGATCTGCGTAAAATACCGGCCTTCATTCGTCTTTCCCGCCAAACTGCTGCTGTGCTCACTCAAAACATCGGCCTTGCCCTTGGGATCAAAGCCATCTTTTTGGTGGTAACGCTGTTGGGGCACGCCACTATGTGGATGGCAGTGTTCGCCGACATGGGAGTAAGTCTGTTGGTTGTCCTGAACGGCCTGCGTCTACTGCGCAAGTAAGGGCGGATGAAGATCAAGCTACAACATTTCCGGTGGGGCGCTGAGCAGGGCCGAGATAGCGGTTCTCTGTTGCGGCCAATCTTAGAGAAGATGAAACTTCCAGGACGAAATAGACAATGAGCACTGGCAAGGATACTAATACTACAAGGTGTTGGTTGTTTTGGGGAATCGCAGCCGCCTTGGCAATGCTCGATCAAGGGCTCAAGTACGCCATTGAACAATTGTTTGTGTTAGGTAACTCGATCACCGTAGCGCCATTTTTCAGCTTAGTGCACGCCCGCAATACGGGGGCGGCATTTAGCTTTTTGGCGGATGCTGGCGGTTGGCAACGTTACTTCTTCATTGCCATTGCCCTGGGTGTTGCCGTGACACTGACCATGATGCTTCGTCGAGCACGTCCGTTGTGGGAAGCGTTGAGTTACAGCCTCATCTTGGGGGGGGCAATAGGAAATCTTCTCGACAGATCTGTCCGTGGGTATGTTGTGGATTACCTCGATTTCCATTACCAAGGCTGGCATTGGCCAGCGTTCAACTTGGCAGACATCGCCATCGTCGGGGGTGCGCTGCTGATGGTGGTAGTAAGTTTAGTGAGACCTGTGAGGCCAGCGTCTGAGGTGGATCGGACGTAATCGCACGCGACGTTACGCAGAATGTGGGGTAATAGGTTGCGTACACTGCTGATGATGTCGCTCACGACCTTAATCAGCAGTGTACACATCCATGCCATTTTGCTCCGGTGCTATACAGCGCTTGTGAAGCTGGTCGACACAGCGACGTACATAGACCTCGCACACGTTTATCAGTCTGAATTCAGTGACCTAAGCAAACTCGAAAATTCATCCAAATGATCAGAGAAAACTTCAGGGACGGCCGCGTACTCCAGTGAATAGCTGGCCTGCCCCCCAACAGCTGTTACCAAGGTGTGTTTGAGGACCTTTTTGCCGCTGGCCATCATGAGACAGGTTGTCTGCAACCCACTCAGGTCACCGACTTGCACTGATGTCGGTCTGCTGCAAGTCGCCAGAAGCCCCAGCCCCGAGTAGTGTTGTTGGAGCGCTTTACGCATTATCACGATGACGTTTTCGATGTTCACGATATGCTCGTTAAGCGTTACACGAGTGATTTCCATCGCAGCGACTTGTTTGCCATCTTTGTCTTCCAAAATAGCTCTCTGGCGTGAGCCGATAGGCTTCCCCTGTGTATCTATCGGGCTCGAAAGTACAGAGCTCTTCCAGCCGACAGGCCAATCTATCTGGTCATCAGGATCGCATATTTTAAAAATAATCACCGAAAGTGATGCTACGCAGACTAAAATGATAGAAAACTTATTAAATAATAGTGTTGGAAAACTCGATTTAGCAGTGCGCACACTCACCTCAGTTTTTAATACAACGCGGTTCCATAGTGAATGTCCGCGAGGCATCTACCGCACCTAAATTTTGCAGCGTGCGACGACCAATCAGAACTGGATAGTTCATTTTTCCGCGATCCTTAAGCGAAAACTCCTCTTCGTACATTCGAGTTCCAATACACATCCGCATCGTCACAACCGGCCTAGTTTCAGCACCACCTGCACCACGTACTTTAACGCTACGGATTATCTTGCGTTCAAATGGAGAGTTCGTCAGCTTACCGGATTTGCTGTCTTTTACCTCGACATTGAAGCGCACCCATTTATCTCCGTCCTTTTCATAATGTTCTAAGTCCTTGGCGTCCATAGACGACGTCAAGGCACCGGTATCCAGCTTGATTTTGACTGCGATATTTTCCGGCTGAATGAGCCCTTCCTCTACCCAGCCAAAGATTTTGGGTGGGTTTGGGCCCGCAAAACTGGAGCTCATGGTCAGGGCAACAAATAAACCTGCAAGCCAAGGAGTCGTCCGAAATTTCATAATAAAACCATAGTGAGCAATATTTTAGTTTCAAGCTGCCGTGATCCGGTTAGTCAGCTCTCAAGGCCAGGATGCGGCGTGCACCGTTTAGCACGATGAGGCCTACGAGTGTGCCAATGACCAAATCTGGATAGGAAGAACCTGTCCAAGCAACCAATGCCCCTGCTGCGATTACGCCAATATTCGCGAGCACATCATTCGCTGAAAAAATCCAACTCGCTTTCATGTGGGCGCCACCTCCGCGGTGACGATGGATCAGAATGAGGCAAATGACGTTGGCAGCCATTGCAGCTAAGCCAAACCCCACCATCAACATCGACTCGGGTTCACTGCCGTAAAGGAACCGCCTACCAACCTCTCCAATAACGCCTAGGGCGAGTACGATTTGAAAAAAACCAGCCATGTGTGCAGCACGCACCTGCAACCGAGCGCTGTGGCCCACGGCGTAGAGAGCCAGGCCATAGACGGCTGCATCGGCGAACATGTCTAGCGAGTCGGCTATGAGCCCTGCTGAATGAGCTACCAAGCCAGCGATCATTTCAGTCAAAAACATAGCGGCATTGATAGCCAATAAGCTCTTTAGGGTCTTGGCCTCCCTCTTGGCGTCTAGCTCCTCAGTGGCACAGATGTCAGAAGCGGGCTCTTCGCTGGCCGGGTGTGTATCAATCAGTTGTGCAGCCATTCCAAGCGAGCCCAGCTTTGCAGCAATCTGATCAACCGACCCGTGATGGAAAACGTGCACCCGCCTGTTCATCAAATCAAAGGACAACGAGTTGAGCCCAGGTAGGTCACTCAGTGCCATTCGAATGATCCCTTCTTCGGAAATGCAATCCATCTCAGGCACTGAAAAAGTGCTAACCCAGGTTTCGTCGTTCGAAGGCGCTGCTGCTGCTCCAGCGTTGACTGAGTCGGGCCCACAGCTGCAAGTACAACCGCTCATGGTTTGCATCCTACTTGAGGTTCTCATAGACGATTACAAACCCTATAGCGGGTAGAGGGTCAAGCGCAGCTACGCTATCTTTCGTTGAATGGCGCACCTTTGATGCTTCGATAGGTTATGAAGCTTACTGGAGCCTTAGGGGGAAGGCCTTCGTAACCGAAGTCAAACCGCCAATACCCCACATCATGCCAAGCACCGAGCTTGAATCCGACCTGTGGAAACGTACCGATGTGCTGGAAGCCGAGTCGCTCGTGCAGCCCGACGCTGCCTTCATTCGGCAAGGCGATGCCGGCATACGCCGAGCGATATCCCAGACGCTTCAGAACCGGCAGCAGCACGTCATAGAGTTGGCGAGCAATCCCGCTGCGGCGTTGCCCTTCAGCGACATACACCGTCACATCCACCGCCCACCGGTACGCCGCACGCGCGCGGTGCTGACTGGCGTAGGCATAGCCGACTACTCGTCCTTCTCGCACAGCCACCAGATACGGGTAGGTTCGCAGCGTCGTGGAGATCCGCTCACGCATTTGCTCCACGCTAGGCACTGCCTCTTCGAATGAGATAGCCGTGTTGAGCACGATGGGCGCGTAGATGATCTGGATCTCTTCTGCATCCTCTGGTCTGGCGACACGAATATCGATTCCGCTATGCATCCGGCTGCTCCAAGCTGTTCAGATGTTCAACTACTTCGTTGACCGTGCTGCGCGCGGTACGGGTGACGCCGATCAACGTCGCCGAGGCCAGGCCGGTCCAGTCGCCATATCCGACCAGCCAGAGGCGCGGCTCGCGAATAGAACGCCCCCCATCAACCTCGACCTTTCCGTAGTCATCCAGCACGTCCAGTGCCTTAAGGTGATCCAGCGCCGGCCGGAATCCAGTACACCAGACCACCGCATCGACCTGGGTTTTCTCACCGTTGGGCCAGACGACCCCATCCGACGTGAATGAGGTGAAAGGCCTTACAGCACGAAGGGCCCCGCGCTCGCGAGCCCGGACTACTGAGGGCACCATGACGATATCACCAAGCCCACCGACCTGTGCGTCGATAACACGGCCCTCCTGTTGAGCCTTGAGGCGCTCGGTAGCCCGTTCGAACAGCACCCGGCCATCCACGTCATCAGGCAGAAACGCCGGTTCCTCCGTGGTTACCCACGTTGCGTCGGCGATCTCGGACAGCTCCGCGTAGATTTGCGCCCCCGAGTTGCCACCACCAACGACCAGCACGCGTTTTCCTTGGAAAGCCTCTGGTGACTGGTACTGGGCGGAGTGAATCTGCTGCCCCTGGAACAGCTTTATCCCCGGATAGGCCGGAACATAGGGGTTGCTCCAGGTCCCCGTTGCGCTGATGACGGCACGAGCCTCCCAGTCGCGGTCCTTCGAGCGCACACGAAGAGCACGTGCGGTCCGCTCCACCGCCGTGATGCTGACGGGGCGAACGATAGGAAACCCGTAGCGCGCCTCGTACTGCTCCAGGTAGCTGACCACGTGATCCCTATCAGGATTACCTTCGGTGACTGGCGGCATCGGCCAGCCCGCGATGGAGCTCCAAGCGGAGGGCGAGAACAGCGTCAGCGAGTCCCAGCCATGGCGCCAAGCCCCGCCCGCAGCCGCTTCGGCATCGAGCAACAGGAACGACAGCTTGGCTCGCTTGAGAAAATAAGCCACCGTCAGCGCGGACTGCCCGCCGCCAATCACGATGACATCGAGTAGTTCGCCTTCGGTGACCATGGTTTCTCCTTTCTGGCTGGAGCGCTCAGTCTTCGCCGAACTGGTTGATGTAGTTGATGTGCGCAGGCTTCTGAATCGCCCGTGGGCGAAGATCCTGCACCCATGCAATCGCCACGCGGCGCGGCATTCCGGACTCGATCAGCAGACGGGCAGCGAACAGCCCGGTGCGGCCGGAGCCGCCCTTGCAGTGGATGGCCAGGGCCTTGTTGGATGCGAGCAAAGCGTTCAACTGGTGGCGGATCTCTCCCAGCCCGACCTCGAAGTTTTTATCCGGAGCATGATCATCCTTGATCGGCAGTTGGTACCACTCCAACCCATGCTGCTTGGCCGCGACGCCAAGCTGGGCAACTCCGTTTTCCTGAAGCTCTGCGTCCGACATCAGCGTAACCAGCGCCACGGCACCGGCCTTCTTGAGCGTATCCAGGCTTTCAGCGAGACCGCTGGTCTGGGTGCCCGGACAAGGCGTAAAAATCAGCACACCCGGAGCATGGGGCAACGATTTCAATGAGTAAGGATGCGACATGCTCATGACCTCAGATAGACCGAATATTGACTCGCTTGGATAGTTCTTCCGCCGACTCTTTGCGCTCGGAGTAGCGGTCTACCAAATAATCCTGGCGATCACGCAGCAGGAGCGTGAACTTGGTCAGTTCCTCCATCACGTCGACCAGTCGATCGTAGAAAGAAGACGGCTTCATGCGCCCGGCTTCATCGAACTCCAGGAAGGCTTTCGGCACCGACGACTGGTTCGGGATGGTAAACATACGCATCCAGCGGCCAAGCACGCGCAATTGGTTCACCACGTTAAAAGACTGCGAGCCTCCACACACCTGCATCACGGCGAGGGTCTTGCCCTGGGTTGGGCGAACGGCGCCCATGGCCAGCGGTACCCAATCGATCTGCGCCTTGAAGACAGCACTCATTGAGCCGTGACGCTCGGGCGAGCACCACACCTGGCCTTCGGACCACTGCATCAGCTCGCGGAGTTCCAGCACCTTCTCGTGGGTGTCCGGAGCGTCATCCGGCAGTGGCAGGCCGGAAGGGTCGAAAATACGGGTTTCGGCGCCGAACTCTTCCAGCAGGCGCGCAGCTTCCTGAACCATCAAGCGGCTGAATGAGCGTTCGCGGGTCGATCCGTACAGCAGCAGGATGCGCGGTTTGTGTGTGGAAGGATCCTTCGGCGCCAGCCGCTCCAGCGACGGCAGATCAATCAGTTCTGGTTGGACATTTGGCAGGTGGTCGTTCATTTCGGTCTCCATTGATCCAGGGCCTACAGCGCGCCGATGCGGGCAAGTTCGGCTTTCAGTTGGTCCTGGCTCAGTTGCGAGAGAGGCAGCGCAATGAAGGCGCGCACGCGCTCATCGATCTTCGCAAGTGTGGTTTGGAAGGCTTCTTCGATTTCTGCCTCACTCCCGGTGACCGCCGAAGGGTCGGCCAAGCCCCAGTGGGCTTTGAGCGATGGACCGAAGAAGATCGGGCAAGCTTCGCCGGCAGCGCGGTCGCACACGGTGACAACGATGTCGGGGGGAGAACTTTCGAAGGCGTCCGAGGCCTTGCTTGAAAGACCAGCGGTGGGGATACCGGCGGCTTCCAAGGTTTTCAGTGCCCGCTCATTGACCTTGCCGCTTGGGAAGCTGCCAGAACTCACAGCTTCCATACCCTCGGGGGCCAGGTGATTGAACAGCGCCTCGGACAGGATGCTGCGGCAGCTGTTGTGGGTGCACATGAACAAGACTTTCATCAGGTATCTCCGGTTCAAAAGCTCAGGCGGATGGCCAATGCGGCCAAGGTGGCAAGCAGGATCGGCAGCGTCAGAACGATGCCGGTGCGGAAGTAGTAACCCCAGGTGATGACGATGTTCTTGCGGGCCAGCACGTGCAGCCACAGCAAGGTGGCCAGGCTGCCGATTGGGGTGATTTTCGGACCAAGGTCACAGCCGATGACGTTGGCGTAGATCATGGCCTCGCGCACGATGCCGGTGGCCTCGGCGGAATGGATCGACAGGGCGCCTACCAGCACAGTGGGCATGTTGTTCATGACCGACGACAGGCCAGCGGCGAGCAGCCCCGTCCCGAGGGATGCGCCCCAGATCCCGTAGCCGGCGAAAACATTGAGGATCTGCGTCAGGTAGTCGGTGAGGCCGGCGTTACGCAGGCCATAGACCACGAGGTACATGCCAAGCGAGAACACCACGACCTGCCAAGGCGCGTCCTTGAGCACCTTGCGGGTAGAAATCACGTGCCCGCGCGCGGCGATCAGGTAGAGGATCAGCGCACAGGCAGCAGCGATGGCGCTGATCGGAACGCCCAGCGGCTCGATGGCGAAGAAGCCGACCAGCAACAGCGCAAGCACCCACCAGCCGGCAACGAACGTCGCCTTGTCGCGGATAGCGGCCTCGGGAGCCTTCAGTTGGTCGAGTTCATAGGTACGCGGCAGGTCCTTGCGGAAGAACCACAGCAGCATTCCAAGAGTGGCGGCGATGCTGACCAGGTTCACCGGCACCATGACCGAGGCGTACTCGCTGAAGCCAATGCCAAAGTAGTCGGCGGAAACGATGTTCACCAGGTTGGACACCACCAGCGGCAAGCTCGCGGTATCGGCGATGAAGCCCGCCGCCATGACGAATGCCAGCGTCGCCGCCGGGGAGAAGCGCAGGGCCAGCAGCATGGCGATGACGATCGGGGTCAGGATCAGTGCCGCACCGTCGTTAGCGAACAGCGCCGAGACGGCGGCGCCCAGCAGGATGATGAAGGCGAACAGCTTGCGGCTGCTGCCATTGCCCCAGCGGGCCACGTGCAATGCCGCCCACTCGAAGAACCCCGCCTCATCCAGCAGCAGGCTGATGATGATGACGGCAATGAAAGTGGCGGTAGCGTTCCAAACGATCTGCCAGACCACGGGGATATCGGACAGGCTCACGACGCCCGCCAGCAGCGCCACGACGGCCCCCAGTGCGGCGCTCCAGCCCACGCCCAGGCCTTTGGGCTGCCAGATGACGAAAACGATCGTCACCAGGAAAATCAAAAATGCGATCAGCATGACTACAACTCAATCAGTGAAGGGAAGTCTCAAGCACAAGCAACAGGGCTCTGCGGCCGCTCGCCCATTTCGGCAAGGCGCAATGCATCGGGGCTCAACCATTCCTGGTTGGCATCGACCACTCCCTTCAGCATCGCGTCAACCCACTGCGGCAGTTCGGGGTGCAGTCGGTAGTACACCCACTGACCCTTGCGGCGATCCATCAGGATTCCAGCCTCGCGCAACTGGGCCAGATGCCGGGAGATCTTCGGCTGGCTCAACTCCAGCGCGTGGGTAAGTTCGCAGACACAGAGTTCGCCTTCACGGGCGATCAGCAGGGTCATACGGGCCCGGGTGTCATCAGCCAGGCATTTGAAAACGATGGGGGGAGTTAGTGTTTCCCGCATGGGACCTCCTGGGGAATGCGTGTACGGCCAATATCTGGAAATACGAATATATGACTATTCGAATATGCGGTAAAGCAGATATTTACAATCGCCTCGCGTTACGGGACGTCATAAAACTGGAAAAAGCCCGCGCTCTGGGTCCTATACTGGGCGTCGATACCACCCCCAGAGTCGCCAATGAACCAGTCTGATATCTCTGTCCGATTGCTTGGTACCGATCAAATCCTAGGCCTAGCTGCGCATCTGACTGCTGCGGGCTTGCCGACCCAAGACCTTTTGCAGCCCGGTCGAATGTTCTATTCCTTTCACCGGGGAGAAACGGAGCTGGGATACGGGGGCATTGAAGGAAGCGGTCGGACTCGTCTTATTCGCTCACTGGTTGTCGTACCGGCCCAGCGAAAGTCAGGGATCGGTACGCTGCTGCTCAGAGCACTTGAGCGAATAGCGGGAGCTGACGGAGCCCAAAGCCTTCATCTGCTGACCACCACAGCACCCGACTTCTTCGAGGCTCGGGGATATGAGCAGAGAAACCGATCCCAAGCCCCAAAGGAAATTTCCAGTTCGGAGGAATTCAACAGCCTCTGCCCGACGTCTGCGGTTTATATGGTGAAGGAGCTTGGCGACATGAACTCGGTGTCACCTCAGGGAACTCGCCTCCACGAACTTCACTGAGTCCTGCGGCGCCCGGAAGATGGCGAGCCCTGGGTTGACCCGTCATGATTGAGCGACTTCATGAGTGAGGATACAGGCGTATCCTTGGACGGTTTTAAACCTGCCTGGTAGCGGAAAACAGTCAGTCTGGTTGGCGCGTCTGCGCTCGGAAAAGCAGCAACCCCTCCAGATGTAGCTCAGAGAAATCCATGCCCAACCCAACGATTTGTAGGGGCCTCCCAGCCAGGTGCGCTCGCACCGGTTACCACGCCCCTAAAAGATACCATCATAATTTTTTTGGGGTTTTAGCACGGGGTCCTTCCTGTAATTTTTCTCTGGCTGAACCTTGGCTGTGACAACCTTTATTGTTGTGACAACCTTTATTAAACGAAAAAGCCCGAGAAATTTTGAAAAATTATGCTTTGTGACAACCTTTATTTTTGCTTCCCTAGAAGCAGCCTCCTCGCTAGGCCGCGAAATGCAAGAGACTTTGTGACAAAGTTTATTAATCGGCAACAAGACGATGGATTTAGAGAATTAAAACTGTCGCAGAATAAATAAGACTGTCGCAGGAGCCAGTGAGGACCCTCTCATCCGCTCCTGCGATCACTGCCCCTCGCCCAACCCAGCCCCCTTCAGCCATGGACCGGCCAATTCACTGCGCATGGGTGCCGGGGCGGCGCTGGTGGTGCTGGCCACTGTACTGAGCGCCCGCTGCAAACCATCATCTCACTGACGCTTTGTAGCCCGGGATATGTCCGGCTCACTCCATTTAGTGTCTGCATCAGTCAATTGAGCCCTGTTTTCGCTCTCTGTGGTTAAGCGGTGACGTGCCCTGGCACTGCACCCTACCCATAACAAGAGCAAAAGCAGGGACCATAATGACTATGACGACGTCTGGGAAAGCCAGCGATCAGTTGGCGCAGGGATTCAAGCCTCGACATGTGACTATGTTGTCGATTGCCGGTGTGATCGGCGCGGGTTTATTCGTAGGTTCCGGACAAGCGATCGCTGCGGCAGGTCCGGCAGCGATAATCGCCTATGCGCTTGCTGGCGCTCTCGTAGTGCTGGTAATGCGCATGCTGGGCGAGATGGCGGTGGCGAGTCCTGACACCGGTTCCTTTTCCACTTATGCAGATCGTGCAATCGGGCGCTGGGCCGGTTTCACCATTGGCTGGCTGTACTGGTGGTTCTGGGTGCTGGTGATTCCGATCGAGGCGATTGCTGCCGGCGTCGTGCTCAACAACTGGTTTCCCGG
Organism: Pseudomonas sp. NBRC 111130; assembly: GCF_001320485.1. Classification (NCBI taxonomy): domain Bacteria; kingdom Pseudomonadati; phylum Pseudomonadota; class Gammaproteobacteria; order Pseudomonadales; family Pseudomonadaceae; genus Pseudomonas; species Pseudomonas sp. NBRC 111130. Next base: position 99,798 of record NZ_BCBG01000015.1, on the reverse strand, counting down.
GGTTCAACCCTGGTGCTTCGCGTTGTCGATGACAGTGCTACTCACCGCCACAAACCTGTTCAGCGTGGCCAAGTACGGTGAGTTCGAATTCTGGTTCGCAATGCTCAAGGTGATCGCGATCGTCGCGTTCATCGCACTTGGCGGATTCGCTTTGGCAGGGGCACTGCCGGCACGCGAGGTCAGCGGTCTGGCAAGCCTGATGAGCGCCCATGGTGGTTTCATGCCTAATGGCTGGACGGCCATCATTGGTGCCTTGCTCACCACCATGTTCAGCTACCTCGGCACCGAAGCGGTCACTATCGCCGCTTCCGAATCTGCCGACCCCGCCCGAAATATCGCTAAGGCGACACGCTCGGTGATCTGGCGGATAAGCGTGTTCTACCTGCTTTCTATCTTCATCATCATATCGGTGGTGCCATGGAATGATCCGCTGCTGGCACTTCATGGCTCCTATCAACGGGCTTTGGAGATCATGAACATTCCCCATGCCAAGCTGCTGGTGGACATTGTGGTGCTAGTGGCGGTGGCCAGCTGCCTGAACTCATCCATCTACATCGCTTCGCGCATGTTGTTCTCGCTTGCCAAGCGCGGAGATGCACCGGCTGCCATAGGCCGCACTTCAGCAGCCGGTGTACCTCGTGCTGCGGTGATAGGCAGCACTCTGATTGGCATGGTGACCACTATCATCAACTACTTCGCACCGTCTGAAGTGTTTGCATTTCTGTTGGCCAGTTCGGGTTCGATTGCTCTGCTGGTATACCTCGCTATCGCTTTCTCACAGCTACGCATGCGAGCCGTGCTGGAGAAGCAGAACCAAGCGATTGCCTTCAAGATGTGGCTCTACCCCTGGCTTACTTATGGGGTGATCGGCTTCATCATTTTCGCCTTGGGTGTGATGTTAGTGATGCCCCAACATAGATTGGAGGTATCGCTAACCATCGGCTTGGCCCTGATGATCCTGGTAATAGGTGTGATCAACAGCCGGCGCCATGGGCAGGTGATGCCGCTGTCGACGACAGAAGCTGCGTGACATGGAAAGCCCGTTTGCAGAACGTCTGCGCGCGGGCTCTTCGTCAATTGGGTTCGCGCTGCATGCTTTTCACGCAGGCAAAGCGTTTTTCTTTAGAAGGACTGTATCCGAAGAACGACGCATAGCACTTGCTGAAGTGGCTTGCAGAGACGAACCCGCATGCCACGGCGACGCCCAATAGAGGCAGGTCGGAATACTGCAGCAGCCGTCGGCTTTCGGTAATGCGTAGCTCCAGATAGTAGCGCACGGGAGTAGTCCCCAGCTGATGCTGGAACAAGCGTCCGATCTGGCGCTTCGAGCGACCTACGTATTCGGCTATCTGATCCTGGCTCAGGGGTTCTTCGATGTTCGCGGCCATCAGGCTGATCGCTTCACGTAGCGGCTCACTGATGTTGGTGTGGGGGGCCGGGACAGTGCGCCGGTAGCGGGACGCCTCGAAAGCCAGGATGGCGGTAACGCCATCGGTCAACGCCGTGCCTCTTCTTTGCCCCAACCACTCAAGCACCATGTTGAACGCGCCTGCAGGACTCGCCGCGCTCAAGCGGTCGCGGTCGACGACGAAGCTGTCTGTGCTCACGTGACTGTGATGGGCGATTTCTGCTACGGCCCCACGGTGCTCCGGATGAACAGCGCAGCGGTAGCCGTCAAGCAACCCCGACTGCCCTAGGAACCAGGCGCCGTTCCACAGTCCGGCCAATGCAACTCCCTTTCTTGCCAGGCCCTGCAGACATGCGCTCAAGTCAGCGGAAGCTACAAGCGCGGTACGCAGGCCACCGCAAATCACCAGCAAATCCAAGGGTAGCTTGAGGCTTTTCTCCAATAATGCTGCTGGAGAGATATCGATACCCAGGTCACTGATTACTGACTGGCCGTCCAAGCTGAAGGTGGTACTCACACAGGTTTCTGGCTGAATCAGATTGGCAGTGACCAGAGTGTCCAGGGCCTGAGTGAACGCCAACAGCGAGAAGTGCTCGAGCAAGAGAAAGCCCACGCGCGTCTGTTGATGGGTGGGCTGTTCGATCGAGTGGGTGAAACGCGAATTGTGCCCATTCAGGGCATTACTGAAGCTACGAGTGGGACGCAACGGTGTTTCTCTTTGAACATGCAAAAAAAGTTGTGGCGGGCCAGAACGGCCCGCCGTGTTTTCCCTGGCTTACCGAAGTTGTGGCCCAGCCCGACGGCTGAGCAGGCCTCGTGAGAGCCGGTCGAGTAATAGCGCCACGGCGACGATAGCCAAGCCCGCACGTAGGCCTAGCCCCATTTCCATGCGCGTCAGGCCTCGGGTAACTTCGGCGCCCAGGCCGCCTGCACCGACCAACCCGGCCAGAACGACCATGGCCAGCGACATGAGGATGCACTGATTGAGGCCAACCAGCAGGGTAGGCATGGCACTGGGAAGCTCGATCTTGAACAAGATGGTGCTGGGTTTTGCACCGGTAGCCTGGCCAAGTTCCAGCAGGTCTTTGGGTACCTGGCGGAAGCCGAGCGTGGTCAGGCGCAGCATCGGCGGGATGCCATAAATGATCGTCGCCATGATCGCCGGCACTTTGCCCAGGCTGAAGATGATCACTGCGGGGATCAGGTACACCCATGGGGGGACGGTCTGCATCACGTTCAGCAGCGGACTTACGGCGTTGTCGAAACGTTTTACCCGAGCTGCAAGGATGCCGAGCGGGAAGGCCACGGCAACCGCAATCAGTACTGCCACGGACACCAAGGCGATGGTCTGCATGGAAGCGGCCCAGAAGCCACTGATCCAGCAAAAGCCCAGTAGCACGCCTGCAAGCCCTGCGCTGCGCAGGTTGATCAACAGCCCCGTAGCAATGCATACACCGGCAATCATTACGTAGGCCGGTGGTAGCAACAGCAGCGCCTCAATCGCGCCTAGCATGGCCTCGACGAAGCGGCTGATGACGGCGAACAGACCATGCAAGTTGGTGTTCAGCCAGTCGAACAAGGGGGCAAGATAGGCGCCGGGGGAGAGGTTCATTTCAGTGAGCGTCATGACGTGCCTCCTCGGCAGTACGGATGCCACTCTGTGCCAGCCGGTCGAGGATCAGGGTGAGGACCACGATCGCGATCGCTGCGTTGATCGAGCGGGCGATGTCCAATGTCCGAATGGCGCTGTAGATAACTTCGCCAAGGCCTCCAGAACCGACGATCCCTGCGATGACCACCATGCCGAAGGCCATCATCAAGCTCTGGTTGATACCAGTCATGATGCTTGGCATGGCGAACGGCAAACGGATTTTGACGAATTGTTGCCATCCGGTTGTGCCGCTGGCATTCCCCAGTTCCAGAAACGCTTTCGGTGTCATGCGGATGCCCAGCGCAGTGAGCCGTAGCACTGGAGGTACGGCAACGATGACCGTTGCCACCAGTGCGGTGCCAGTGCCGTAGCCGAGCAAGGCAATGGCAGGCAGCAGATAGATGTATGGCGGTAGCGTCTGAACCAGGTCCATGGCCGGTTCACAGATGCGATTCACCGCTGGAGACAGGCCGGCCGCTACTCCGCAGGGAATGCCGATTACCAGAGCAAGGCTGGTAGCGGTAAGCACCAGAGCCAAGGTGCTCATGGTTTGCGGCCACAATCCCATCAGCGCGCACATCAGCAGCGCCAAAAAGGTACCCAACGAAAAGCGCCACCCTGCCAAGCGCCATGCCAGCAGGGCGAACAGCAATGCCACAGCATAAAAAGGAGGTACTTCCAGTACCGTATAGACCGCCTGGTACAAAGCTTTCAGCAGGTCGTTGAACAGGTCGAACAAGCCAGCGGCATTGTCTGACAGCCACATCAAGGCATTGTCGACATGTTCATCGAAGGCAGAAGCGAAGTCTTCGGGGTTCATGCCAGACCCTCCACCGACGTACGTTCCTGGGCATGGGATTCGTCGTCCCGTACGCCTTGGACGGCGCGCAGCAAGTCACGCTGGCTTATCACCCCCCGCAATGTTCCGTTCTCGCGCACGCCTATGGCGTCGTGGCCTGAGCGAATCAACAGGTTGATAAGTGAATCCAGGTCACTTTCGGGGGCCGCGCTTTGCAAGAGCTCGGGGTTTTCGTGCGGGTGGCGGGCACTGTATTCGGCAAGCGGCTGCATGATGGAGTGGGCTTTGACCAAGTGCAGGCGCGAGATCCCTGCGACGAACTCGGCTACATAATCGTCGGCCGGGTTTAGCACGATATCTTCGGCGGTGCCTTCCTGGATGATCACACCATCTTTCATGATGGCGATACGGTCACCGATGCGAATGGCCTCTTCCAGGTCGTGGGTAATGAACACGGCGGATTTGCCCAGGGATTTGGTCAGTTCCCTGAACTCGTCCTGCAGCTGCCGACGGATCAGGGGGTCCAGGGCGCTGAAGGGCTCGTCCATGAGGATCACCTCCGGGTCGGAAGCGATCGCCCGGGCAAGACCGACACGCTGTTGCATGCCGCCGGAGAGTTCGGCGGGGTAGCGGTTGGCCCAATCGCTCAGACCAACCTTGGCCAGGGCGCGCCCGGCCACCTCATGGCGTTTGGCCTTGGACAGGCCTTGCACTTCCAGCCCGAAGGCTGCGTTTTCCAAGACAGTGCGATGTGGCAGCAAGGCGACACTCTGGAACACCATGCCGATATGCTTGGCACGTACTTCCCGCAGTGCGGCAGCGTCCAGTTGGGCGATATCGCGGCCCTTGACCAGAATTTCGCCGCTGGTAGGAACGATCAGGCGATTGAGAAGCCGGATAAGCGTGGATTTGCCACTGCCGGAGAGACCCATGATGCAGAAGATTTCACCGCGGCGTACCTGCAGATTGACGTTGGAGACGCCTACAACGCAGCCATAATCCTGAAGAATCTGGGTCTTTGTCAGGCCGCGCTCACGGTAGGCCTGCATGGCGGCCGGCGCGCGGTCGCCGAAGATCTTCCAGACACCGCGGCAATCGACCAGTGTTTCAACAACATTCTTGGTATTCATGTGTGCACCCGAACCAGAGTTTTTCTGGTGTGTTCTTGTTTCAAGTTCGGCAGTGGCAAGGTGAAACGCTGCTGTCAGTATTTTTTGATGTTTCCCAGCGCTTGAGCAGATCAGCATGACTGTCGGTCCATTCCTTCACGGCCTGGTCCATTGTCTTGCCATCGTTCACTGCGCTGTTGATCGCACTGATGTCCGCCAGGGGTACATAAACGCTGGCGATGACCTCGCGGGCCTGGGGGTTCTCCGCCGAGAAGCCTTTCTGACCAATCCAGTAGTAGCCTTGCGCTGGAGCGAACACGCCTTTCGGATCCTTGAGGAACTTGGTGTCGTATTTGAGGGCCATCCAGGTCGGCTCCCAGAGTGTCACGGCCACCCATTCCTTACGGTCGACAGCGGATTTCAGCGCCGCCGTCATGGCTGCGGTGCTGCCTTCGAGCAGGTTGAGTTTCAGGTCATAAGCCTTGACCGCTTTGGCGGCATCACTCATCAAGCCCGACCCGGGTTCAATCCCGACGATCTTGTTGCCGAACTTGTCAGCGTTTTCGTTGAGCTGCTCAATCGAGTCGATTGGCACGTACTTGGGCACCGCGATCGCCTGGTACAGCCCGTGAGACACCGGCGAGATCTTTTCCAAGCGGCTCTTGTTACGGTTCCAGAAATCCTGGGCCACGTAGTCGATCTGCGAGGCGAGGATCTGCACGTCACCCTTGCTCAGGGCTGCGTAAGCGATGCCCCACTCCGAAAACGAAGTCACCTTGACGGTATAGCCGGCGTCCTCCAGTACTTTCTTGGTGATACCGGTGATGGGCGTGAGGTCTTCCCAGGAAAGGGTGCCCATGTTGATGACCTTTTCTTCGGCATGGGCCTGACACAGCCCTAGACCGATCATCGCGATTGCGCATAGTGCCTTGCGGATACGATTCATGTTGAACTCCTGCATTGTGGTGGCTGGGCGTTAAGCCCTGTTTTTGTTGAAATTCACCTGCGTGCATCCCTGGCCGGCCAACGTCCGTCCATGGCGGGTACTGCAAAACGGTCTTAAGAGCGCGTGTCAGCCGCTGTTGATATCGCGTGCAACGTCTTCAACCAGGCTTTGCGGGGCGATGAACATCTGCATGTTGCAGCGTGAAAGCTCCCAGTGTTCGAACACCAGATCGACTACGGCACCTTCGTCATGCCGGCTGAAAGCGTCGATGAAGCTGTCGTGATGCTCGACGGCCAAGCACAGGTGGCGCTCCATGTCGCTGTTGCGTGGGCGGAAGAAGGTGTGGCCGATGCGTGCGTGGTCGATTAACAGGCGACCAAGACTGGGTTCGAGATAGGGGTTGCCAGACATCTCGCCCATGATCTCGTGGAAGCGGTTGTTCTCAACGACCATCGCCCGTGGGTCGCGAACTTGGCTCGCCGTGCGAAAGCGCTCCTGGGTGGCATGCAGGTCGCGCAGTTGAGCGGGCTTGTAGTTTTGAACAGCAAGTCGGCCGATAGCGGCATAAATCATGGGCGCCACCAAGAAAAAGTTACGCAATGTGTTGTGGTTCATCGGTGCCACTCGGGCGCCACGATGTTCCTGTATGTCCAGATAGCCTTCACCCGCCAGGCGGCGAAACACCTCTCGGACAGGGGTACGCGATAGCCCGTATCGTTCGCTTAGCCCCAACTCGTCCAGCAATTGGTCGGGGCTGAGTTCCATGGTCAGAATCTGGCCTTTCAGATCCTCGTACAGCTCATTTTTGCCGCCTCTCATGGAACCCCCCACCGTTCACCAAAACCCGGAGCGATCACTGTTTGATTCAGACTGGCATGGGTTCCAAGCCCCGTCAACGCGATTGTATTCTTTGTGTATACCAAGATAATTTCGAAAGAATACCGCGAGCCCAGTGGCCATGAGCCTTTGCGGCGGCTGCGCTGGGCGCCGCTATGGTCGTGGGTTGGCATGATATTGTCGCGGACAGAAATGTGAGCTTCGAGCCATCGTGATCACGCTGTACCGATGGTCGAAAAACCAGTAGACACATTGTCTAACGAACCCTATATTCATTATACAAATTGTAGACACAACAATATGAAAACCAAGAAAGCCGCCATGAAAGCAACCGCTGAGGCTCATCCACTGATCGGTGAAGTGCCGCTGGACCGCAAGGGCGTCCTTGCTGATGCCTTGCGCCGGCGCATCCTGAGCATGGAGCTGGCACCTGGCGCGGTGGTCGATGAGCTGGCCTTGAGTGAAGAGTTCGGCCTGTCACGCCCGCCGGTTCGCGAATTGCTGAGACAAATCGCAGCAGAGGGCTACATCGAACTGGAAGCCAATCGCGCGCCTCGCGTGGCTGCGATGAACCACGATTCTCTGCATAGCTTTTTCCTGGCAGCGCCGTTGATCTACATAGCGACTACCCAGCTGGCGGCTACCCATGCAACTGCGCGTGAGATCGAGGGGCTCAAGGCCATTCAGGCGATGTTCCGCCAGGCCATCGAAGAGCGCGATGTGGAAAACCGAGTGCTCTACAACGATGCCTTCCATCTGGAGATCGGCCGGATGGCGCATAACGACTACTTGTTGCCAAGCCTGCGGCGCCTTCTTATCGACCACACAAGGCTTGGCAAGATCTTCTATCGACACCCGACCACAGATGACATGCAGCGCGACCTAGAGCTCGCCTGCCAGCAGCACGATCAAATGATCGAGGCCATCGAGCGTCGAGATCCTGAAACTGCCGGACAGCTTGTGCGCGAGCACTTCGAGTTGTCCCGTCGCCGCATGGCCGAATACGCGGCGCCCCAAGGGATGGAAGTGGCACTGGCCTTATGAAGTAATGCTCACCGCGCGCCAACACCCGGCAGGATGCCGGGTTTGGCGAGGCGTGATGAGGAACAGACGCTAACAACAATATCTGGTTCCTGAAATGACAAAGATCACCTCGTTGCCCGCCGACGACACCACGTGCGGTTGGTACCACCTGAGCAAAGGACGGCAGATCAAAGCTCCGCACCGCGGGCACACCGCCGCACGTTGGGTTGTGGTCGGCGCTGGCTTTACCGGATTAGCCGCTGCACGCCAGCTGGCATTGAATTTTCCGGATGACCAGGTCGTGCTGCTCGAAGCTCAGGAAGTGGGGTTCGGTTCGTCGGGGCGCAATGCTGGTTTTGCCATCGACCTGCCTCATGACATCGGCGCCGACGACTACATCGGTGACATTGCCATCGCCAGAACCACGCTGAAGCTCAATCTCAGCGGACAGTCATTCCTCAAGGAACTGGTGGAACGCTATCAGATCGATTGCCAGATGAAGCATTGTGGCAAGTACCAAGCGGCCGTAGAGCCACGCGGCATTGCCGTACTGGATGCCTACCGGCGCGGCTTGGACAAACTCGATCAGCCGTACGAGATGATTGACGCCGCTCAGCTTCCAGAGCATATCGGCACTCATTTCTACCGCAAGGCCCTGTTCACTCCGGGCACTTCCCTTATTCAGCCCTCGGCGTTGGTAAAAGGGTTGGCAGATAATCTGCCGCCGAATGTCACGCTGTATGAGCAGACGCCGATCACTGAAATTGAATACGGCGCAAAAACCGTGCTCAAGCATGCCCATGGCTCGATCACGGCTGACAAGCTGGTGCTCACTACCAACGCTTTCGGCATGAGTTTCGGCTTCCTGAAAGGCCGCATGCTGCCGGTGTTCACTTATGCCAGCCTGACCCGTCCGATGAACGAAGAGGAGCAGGCCAGGCTAGGCGGCAAGCCATACTGGGGCGTCATTCCCGCTGATCCATTCGGCACCACGGTGCGTCGCACGCCAGACAACCGTTTGTTGATCCGTAACAGTTTCAGTTTCAACCCTGACGGCCGTGCCAATCGCAAATACCTCGAACGCTTCGTGGTTCGTCATCGTGACGCCTTCGAACGGCGATTCCCGATGCTGCCAGGCATGCCCTTCGAATATACCTGGGGCGGCGCACTGGCGATGTCGCGAAATCACATGGGGTATTTTGGGGAGTTGGCGCCTAACGTTTATGGTGCCCTTTGCTGCAATGGTTTGGGTGTTACTCGCGGCACCGCTACCGGCAAACTTTTGGCTGACTGGCTGGCCGGTGAGAAGAATGAACTGATCGATTTTGTTCGCCAGGCACCAGGACCGTGCGCGAACCCACCGGCGCCCTTGGTATCGCTGGGTTTGAACCTGAATCTGAAATGGGGACAGTACCGCGCCGGAAAAGAAAGCTGAGTTAATGTAAGACGCTATAACTTATTGATATTCGCCGGGCAATAATTGGCCTGGCCTGCGGTTTCTATTGCGTGCTGTTTAGGGTCGAAGTGCACTTCGACGAGACGGAGCTGAATAAGGTTTTCAGCTTCGCGGACCCGTTCGTCCTTAAACAGGCTGCACTTTGGTCGTGGCAGGAGAAAACAATGACAAATTCCAATGTATCAATCGAAGATGTACCTATTAATCGTTTTCATCAGTTTCTGACGGTACGCTCTGGCGGCGGATCGTTTGTTGACGGCTATGTGCTGAGCATCGTTGGCGTGGCCATGGCACAGATGTCCGCAGGGCTTGGCCTGTCCAGCTTTTGGCAGGGCATGATTGCGGCCTCGGCGCTGATCGGCATTTTCTTCGGTGGCTTCTTCGGCGGGTGGTTGACCGATCGCTTTGGTCGCAAACGCGTTTTCTTCGTCGGGCCGACCCTGTTCGTTCTGTCCTCAGTCGCGCAGTTCTGGGTCGAGTCGGCGCTGGCACTGTTCCTGTTGCGCTTTGCCATCGGCATCGCTGTCGGCATTGAGTATCCAGTGGCCACTTCGCTGTTGGTTGAGTTCCTGCCCAAGAAGAATCGGGGGCCTCGCCTGGCCACCCTCACCGTACTGTGGTTCGCAGGCGCAGCTGTGGCCTACATGGTCGGGGAAGCGATTCTTCACCACGGTGGCGATGATGCCTGGCGCATGGTCCTGGCCAGTGCAGCAGTAGTCGGTAGCGTTTTGTTCATGTTGCGCCTTGGTACGCCTGAGTCGCCACGCTGGCTTATCAGCAAGGGCCGCAGCGCCGAGGCCGAGCAGATCATCAAGCGTGTATATGGCAGTGATTTCTCTCTGCGCAACCTGCCAGAAGAGCCTAAAACGCGAAAACTGTCGTTCCTCAGCCTGCTGCACTCCGGCTATGGCAAACGCATGTTGTTCGTCACCATGTTCTGGACCTGCTCGGTTATTCCGGTGTTTGCCGTCTATGCCTTCGCCCCGAAGGTTCTGGGCGCGCTCAATCTCAAAGGTGAGTGGGCGTCGATTGGCTCTGTCGCCATCACCTGTCTATTCGTAGTCGGCTGCATCATTGCTACACGCCTGATCAACGGGCTTGGCCGGCGTACCACGCTGCTGCACAGCTTCCTGTGGTCCGGGCTGGCGTTGCTGGGCCTGGGCGCATTCAGTAGCGGTTCGGAAATGCTGATTCTGGCCTTGTTCGGCGCCTATGCACTGTTTATCGGCGGTGCCCAGGTGCTGCAGCTTGTTTACCCCAACGAACTCTTCCCTACCGAAATTCGCGCTGGTGCGGTGGGTGTGGGCACCTCTATGTCGCGGGTCGGCGCCGCGGTCGGAACCTGGTTGGTCCCGATTGCCCTCGATACCTACGGAATCGGCGCGACCATGTACGCCGCCGCCGCAGTGACTTTCGTCGGCCTGGCGTTCTCCTTCGCGCTGGCACCCGAAACCCGATCCATGAATCTGCAACAGGCCGCCTCGCTCGCCTGACCTGAAACACAGCCGTCGCGGCGCGTTGCGTCGCGGCTTTCACTACCAAATGTATCCTTGGAGAATCTACCGTGAAATTTGAAGGCATCTACACCCCGGCAATCACTCCACTGGCAGCGGACGGCTCGATCGACAAAGCGGCCTTCGCCGAAGTGCTCGAGTACTTGGTCGAATCGAAGATTCACGGCGTGATCATCGGCGGCTCGACCGGTGAATACTATGCCCACACCACTCAAGAACGCATCGAACTGGCTGCCCAGGCCAAGGACGTGCTCAATGGTCATTTGCCGCTGATCGTTGGTACCGGTGGCATTCGCACCGAAGACGCCGTGGCTTTCGCCCAGCACGCCAAGGAAATCAAGGCCGATGCGCTGTTGGTCGGTACCCCGCCGTACGCGTTGCCGACCCAGCAGGAAATCGCCCTGCACGTCAAAGCCGTCGACGCCGCCGCTGGCCTGCCGATCATGCTCTACAACTACCCGGGCCGCATGAGCGTAAGCATGGGTGAAGAGTTTTTCGACGCCGTGGCCGATGTGAAGAACATCGTCGCCATCAAGGAAAGCTCCGGTGACATGGCCCAATTGCATCGCCTGGCCATCAAGCGCCCGAACATCCAGCTTTCGTGCGGCTGGGACGACCAGGCCCTGGAGTTCTTCGCCTGGGGCGCCCAGAGCTGGGTCTGCGCCGGCTCCAACTTCATCCCGCGCGAGCACGTGGCCCTGTACGAGGCCTGCGTGATCGAGAAGAACTTCGACAAGGGCCGCAAGATCATGGCCGCCATGATGCCGCTGATGGACTTCCTCGAAGGTGGCAAGTTCGTCCAGTCGATCAAATACGGTGTCGCCCTCAACGGTCTGAGCACCGGAGGCGTGCGCAAGCCGCTGTACGACCTGGACGCAGCCGAGAAGCAAGAGCTGCAGCGCGTGGTCACCGAGCTGAAAGCCACCATCGCCCGGATCAAATAAGGAGGCTGGAAAAATGGCTGAATTGCTGAGCAAGGATCAATACGCGGCCATCGCCGCCGACCTGCAACTGCGCACCCAGGCGTTCATCGACGGTGAATTCCGCGACGCCATCTCTGGCCGCACCTTCGTCACCACCAACCCGGCCACCGGCAAGCAGTTGGCCGAGGTCGCCGCCTGCGACGTCAACGACGTCAACGTCGCCGTTGCAGCAGCCAAGCGTGTGTTCGAGGAAGGCACCTGGTCGAAAATGCAGCCGAACGACCGCAAGCATGTGCTGCAGAAGTTCGCCCAGTTGCTGGAAGACAACGCCCACGAGCTGGCGGTGCTGGAAGCGCTGGACAGCGGCAAGCCGGTCAGCGAGTGCCAGACCGTCGACGTGCCGGAAACCATCCACACCATCCGCTGGCACGCCGAGCTGATCGACAAGATCTACGATGCCACCGCGCCGACCGGCAACGCTGCCGTGACCATGGTGGTGCGTGAAGCCATCGGCGTGGTCGGCCTGGTACTGCCGTGGAACTTCCCGCTGCTGATGCTGGCCTGGAAGATCGCCCCGTCGCTGGCCGCCGGTTGCTCGATCGTGGTCAAGCCAGCCAAGGAAACCACCCTCAGCGCCCTGCGCGTGGCCGAACTGGCCCACGAGGCGGGCATTCCGGCTGGCGTGTTCAACCTGGTGCCTGGCGGTGGCCGTGAAGTGGGTGAGGCCATTGGCCGCCACATGGACATCCCGATGGTCAGCTTCACCGGTTCCACCGACACCGGTCGCCTGTTCCTGAAATACGCCGCCGAGTCCAACCTCAAGCGCATCGTCCTGGAACTGGGTGGCAAGAACCCGGCCGTGGTCATGAACGACTGCGAAGACCTGGACGAAGTGGCCCAGTTCGTCACCGCGGGTGCGTTCTGGAACATGGGCGAGAACTGCTCCGCCTCCTCGCGCCTGATCGTCCACAAGGACGTGAAGGACGAACTGCTGAGCCTGATCGCCAAGCACCTGAAAGACTGGAAGCTGGGCGACCCGCTCGACCCGGACAACCGCCTGGGCGCCATGGTCAGCAAGTCGCACTTCGAGAAGGTGAAGTCGTACCTGGAATACGCTGCCGAGCAGAAACTCAGCATCGTTCAGGGCGGCGAAACCGAGGAAGGTGTGTTCGTGCAACCGACCATCGTCGACAACGTTGGCCGCGACAACAAACTGTTCGTCGAGGAAATCTTTGGCCCGGTGCTGAGCGTGACCAGCTTCGAGACCATCGACGAGGCGATCGAGCTGGCCAACGACACCGTTTACGGCCTGGCCGCCTCGGCCTACACCGGCAGCCTGCGCAACGCGCTGCGCCTTTCGCGGGAAATCCGTGCGGGCGTGGTCACGGTCAACTGCTTCGGCGAAGGGGATGTGACTACGCCGTTCGGTGGTTACAAGGAGTCTGGCTTCGGTGGACGGGACAAGTCCATCTGGGCCCATGATCAGTACACGGAGCTGAAGACCATTTGGATCAACGCTTCGTGACTGGCGGGACGCGGGTGATGCAATTGCCTGTGTCCTGATCCCGCGCTGTTCTGACGGAGTTCGGTGCGGACCCGGCCACTGCCCCTCCGGGTAGTGGCTTTTTTGCATCAGTGACGAGCGACTGGGTGATCGGCATTGCATGCATCGAAAAGTTCAGCCTCGTCAGGTCACGCTGGGCTTCAAGTGATTCCTACGAATTTGTGAAGAGGGCATGTCAGATGGCTCACGTCGTTTCGTTGTTCCGCTATCCAATAAAGGGCTTCGATGGTGAAAAGCTGGACAGTGTCTCGCTGGAATACGGAAAAGGTTTTCCAGGCGACCGTGCGGTAGCCATTACCCGAAGTGGGACGACGGCCGGGGCCGCCCCGTATCAGCAACTCACGACCAATCCAGCGCTTGTTCATTTTCTGCCTGGACAAAGCCTGGGCGCAGCGACGCTCCATGTTAAGCAGCCAGTGCCTCGTGGAGATTTGCTGACAGATCCAGAACTACTGGCCGAATTTTTTGGTGCGCAATCACGCGTTGTTCATCGAAACGATTGTCTCGGCCATTGGGATTTTGACGACTCAGCATTGTCCATCATCAATGTGAGGACAGTGCAGGCGCTGTCTACGCTCATGGGCGTAACGATCGACCCCATGCGTTTTCGAGGCAATATCTATATCGATGCAGAACCATTTTCCGAATTCGGATGGCTTGGCAAAGGTGTGGATTTTGGTCAGTCCCGTCTCTCGATCATTCGGCCAATCAAGCGCTGCCGAGCGACGTCGGTAAACCCGCAGACGGGCGAAGTGGACATGAACATTCCCGCCCAACTGAACCGACATTTCGGTCACATGTATTGCGGCGTCTATGCACAGGTTGAGCAAGCAGGATCGCTGCAACCTGGCGACAGAATTTCAAGCACGCAGGCGCATTACGGCGAAAGGCTGGCAATTGCAGCCAAGGTTCCAAGAGCACCTGCGTTGACTACCTGGCCGCGTCCTGCAGAAGTCGTTGAGATTGTTGAGGAAGCTCCGGGTATTCGCTCGGTATGGCTACGAGATCCTCTAGCCATGCTCGGCTCGCTAGCCAGCTTTGTGGCTGGGCAGCATGTCGCAGTTCACCATCTGACAACAGATGGCACGTGGCGCCGCTATACCGTGTCAGGCGTCGAGGATGATCGGGTACGCATCACGGTGAAGCAGGGGAGTGGTGCCGGCTCCCAAGCTATTCATGCTTTGAAAACAGGGCAGTGGCTACATCTCACTGGTCCTTCAGGGCCAGTTACGTTTAGTCTGGACGCTCCAGCCAATCTCTTCATTACCGCAGGAATAGGCATAACCCCGACGATCACCAAGCTCACAGCACTTGTGCAAGCACGTTACCCGCATCCTGTACGGGTCGTGCACACCGTGAAATCCAGCGACGACTTAGCGCTGTGGGTTGAGGTCACCAAGCTGGTAGGGCAGCTAAGCCAAGGTGCTATCGCCCTGCATGTGACCGAGGGGAACAGTGAAATTGAAGGCGCGATCAACTACCGGCCGGATATATCCGCGTTAGTCACCGACGCTGCCGAGCGTGGCGCTGCCATGCATGTTTGCGGGCCTGAAGGCTTTCAGCGCCAGATAAAGGACAGCGTGGTTCAAGCTAACGCTGTGGATCGGCTGCATATGGACAGCTTCGCCACCCCTGACAGTCCAGTGGAAATGCGCAAAATCCCCGAATGTGGGCCATTCCAGGTCACGTTCAGCAGATCAGGTGTCACTGCATCATGGCAACCCAAAGATGGAACCCTCCTCAGCTTTGCAGAGGCCAACGGGCTGGTATTACCTGCCCATTGTCGTGCTGGCATATGCCAAACCTGTGAGTGCGCCGTCTTGGACGGGAAAATTATTCCCCTGATTGATGCCGGTAGCGCTAAATCCGGATATGCGCTCATGTGCGCGTCCGTACCGGGGACTGATATCAGCGTTGATTGTTGAATCAGACATCAAGCACCAGCCTGGTTAACTGTTTTTGCTTTTGACATTGACGCTCATCAGCCGATCCCAGTCGGCTTCGCTGGTTTCCAGGAACGGCGCGGCGGCAATGATCCCCGCGTGGTTCATAAGCACGTTGATTGAGCCGAAATGCGCCTGGCCCTGAGTTACAGCACGGCGCACCTGGTCGGCCTGGGAAACGTCGGCTGCAACGAACAGCGCCTGACCGCCTTCGGCATTGATACGTGCTGCCACGGATTCGCCTTGGCTGGTCGGCAAGTCGAGGATGATTACCTTGGCGCCCTCGGCAGCGAACAGTTGTGACGCTGCCAAGCCACAACCGCCTGCGCCGCCGGTAATCAGTGCTACTTTGCCTTTCAAACGATCCAGGGATTTTTTCCTCGGCTGTTATGGTTGTGCTCCCAAAACTAGAGCCGAGATTGAGTGCGGTAAATATACCTAAGGGTATAGCCAGGTTACTGAGCTTGGCCTGCTCCTGAGGCAGTGACGCGTTCATCCAGCCCCACCGAACGTATCCGCAGGCACAATCTTCCCTCAAAGGTTCGACACAGAAATCAATGGTTGCGCAGCGGTCATCGAGTGCTACAGGGCCCAGCCGCTGGCCACGCTGAGCAAGCGACAAGCGCTGCCGAAGGTCCTCGATAAGCAGCAGGCAGGTAATCGTGTACTACATTTTGACAGTGGTACTCAGGTTTTGACGATTTCCATGAGGAATGCCTGGCGCTGATCGATTGACCCAGTGATTGCAATACGTCGGGTAAAAAGCGCTCACAACGGCTGCGCTGGGCTGGAGGAACCATGAGGTTTCACGAACGCAACGTCAGCGCGCAAGCCTCAGTTCCCGGCACTATGATCAAGTTCGGGACACTCGCCCTATGGGCCGAGAGACTCTGGCCGGTGCCCATCCTGTTACTCGCCATGCTGGCTCGAGTATATGGCTCAACGGCCTCCGCGATATGGTGCGATGAGGGCTCTAGTTTGTTAATGAGCCAGTACTCACCCTCGCTCATCTGGACCCACAGCGCCCATGACGTACACCCACCCCTTTACTTTCTCCTTCTACATGCCTGGATAGGCGCATTCGGGGACAGTGTCTTCTCGGTCCGGTTCATCAGCGTGCTGACCGGTGTCGGTACTGTAGCCCTGAGCATGTGGCTGGTTTGCCTGGTTGCCACACGTCGCGCAGCAGTAATGGCCGGTGTCATGTTGGCCTTGCTGCCCATTGCCGTGCGTTATAGTCAGGAAGCGCGCATGTACGCCCTGATGGGTTTCTTGCTGCTGGGAGCAACCATTGCGCTTGTATATTGGATAAAAAATCCTGAGCGACACCGCTACCTTTTCGTCTATGTACTGTTAATGGCGGCAAGTTTCTATACGCATTATTTCACGGGCCTTTGCGTACTGTCCCACTGGGCTTATCTATTGCTTGTACGAGGTGAAAAACAGCGCCTGGTCGCTCGGCCAGCATGGTGGATAGCCAACGGCATGATCGTCCTGCTATATACCCCGTGGATCCCCAGCTTGATAGACCTGCTGCAGCACCTTGACCAACTCAAGGCGGGTGGTGACATTGGCTGGATACTGCCCGTTACACTGTATTCCCTGCCATCGACAATCTGGCAGTTTATGGTTCTCTCCGATGGCCTGAACCTGGCATGGCCAGTCTACCTTGCTCTGCCACTGGCGTTGGCGCTGGTAACGGGCGCTGAGTGTCTGCATGATCGAAGCCGCCATAAATTCCTAGTGCTCATGGCGATATATACGTTTCTACCGTTGATCGTCGTGTTTTCAATCTCATGGATAACGCCTCTTCTGGTCGAGCGCTATCTGATGTTTTCGGCCCTGGGCTTACCGATCGTGCTGGCAGTCGCCATTGAGCGAATGAAGCGTCATTATCGCTACACCGCCCTCATCACACTGGCGGCCTTATTGGTCGTAGAGGTGGTTGGCCTGAGCAGTTATTACCAAAAGGATGATGATCAGTTCGACAAGCTGGTCAACTTCGTAAATGAAAATTATCGTACTGATGACCGTATCGTCGTCAGCGATCTTTTCTGGTATTTCAGCTACGTCTACTACAATAAGACCGGTTCGGTTCCACTGCTCTATACGCCACCCTTGGCCGACGGCGCGTCGGGTCGGCCAGGTAACTATGGATTCGGCACGCTGGTGAACAATGATGCCGATAAAATCTACCTCGACAGCCTTGAAAAACTACCCGTCAGCCAAAGCAGAGTCTGGTTGATAAGTAACAGCGAACCGCCTGATGATTTCGCTTCCATACCGAACAATTGGAACAAGGTCAGTATGCTGAAAGTCGGCGATACCCAAGTGCGCCTTTACACTGTTAACGCGCCCTACCATGCTAAAGCGAACTAGTTTTTGGCCTGGCTACCCCAGCTCTGAACTTCAGTTTGCCTTCAGGCCGTTTTCAACACCGTCTTGCCTGCCCGCCGCGCCGGCAGCGCATCCACGCTCAGCGCACCGCCGCCAAACGCTGCAATCTGCAACAGGCCACCTGCGATCGAGAGGTTTTTGAAGAAGTTGATGAACTGCCCTTGGTCCGCCAGGTTGTTATGGAAAGCGAAGGCTGCCATTACGGTGAACAGCGCCATGACCACCGCGACGATGCGGGTTTGAAAGCCGATGATCAGCAATGCTGCAAGACCGAGTTCAACACCCAGTGCTGCCAGGTAGCTCAGTACCGGGAAGGGCAGGCCGCTTGATTCGATATACGCAATGGTGCCTTCCGGCGAGGTCAGCTTGCTGAAGCCGCTCAGCAGGAATAGCACGGCCAGCAACACGCGACCTACGACTGCAGTTGTACCTGTGAAATTGATCATTTAATAGCTCCTGATGCTTGAGTTCGAATGGCTCACCGCGCTGTGCTCGGTGGCGTTGTCTGCGGTATGGGGCCATTCTGGAGCTAAGAGCTGATCAAGACAATTGGGTCTGAAAGTGAATGATTGTTCCACAAGACAGGACAATTAAAACGCTCAAGAAATGCTGAACCGAGTTCACTGTCTGCTTCAAACAAGCGCAGTGCTCGCCTGATTGATCGCCCCTGTGCATCAATTAATGAAAAATGAACGATTATCTCCAGCGCCGCTTTCGACGATGATTCTCGAAATAAGCACTTACAATTATTAAGAAACGCTGGAGATCCACACCATGAGTCTGCCATCACACTCGGTGCCCGAGGGCAAGTCCAAGGCCGGTATGGTCTTCCGGGTCACGTCCGGAAACTTCCTCGAACAGTTCGACTTCTTCCTGTTCGGCTTCTATGCCACGCATATCGCGGCGGCGTTCTTTCCCGCGTCCAATGAATTCGCCTCGTTGATGATGACCTTCGCCGTGTTTGGCGCAGGCTTCCTCATGCGCCCACTGGGTGCGGTGATCCTCGGGGCCTACATCGATGACGTAGGCCGGCGCAAAGGGCTGATCGTAACCCTGGCGATCATGGCCAGTGGGACCCTGCTGATCGTGCTGGTGCCCGGATATGAGAGCATCGGACTTCTGGCCCCGGCGCTGGTACTCATCGGGCGCTTGTTGCAAGGATTCTCGGCCGGCGCGGAGCTCGGCGGCGTATCTGTGTATTTGGCCGAAATGGCCACGCCTGGGCACAAGGGCTTCTACGCCAGCTGGCAGTCCGCCAGCCAGCAGGTGGCGGTCGTCGTCGCTGCGGCGCTCGGCTTTGCCCTCAACCAGTGGCTGACGCCTGACCAGCTCAGCGAGTGGGGTTGGCGGGTACCGTTTGCTGTTGGCTGCATGATCATCCCGGTGATCTTCCTGCTGCGTCGCAGCCTGCAGGAAACCGAGGAGTTCGCCGCCCGCGAACATCGCCCAACCATGAAACAGGTACTGGCGACGCTGGCTGCCAATTCCGGCATCGTGCTGTACGGCATGCTGATGGTGGCCATGACCACCACTGCCTTCTACATGATCACGGTATACGCGCCGACCTTCGGCAAGACTGTGCTGCAACTGAGTACCGGTGATGCGCTGCTGGTGACGTTGCTGACTGCGGTGTCGAACTTCATCTGGTTGCCCATCGGCGGTGCGCTCAGCGATCGCTTGGGGCGCAAGCCGCTGCTGTTGGTCATGTCGCTGATGACCTTGATCACCGCTTACCCGGCCCTGACCTATCTGGCCCAGGCGCCGACCTTCGG
Source organism: Pseudomonas sp. NBRC 111130 (assembly GCF_001320485.1). NCBI lineage: Bacteria > Pseudomonadati > Pseudomonadota > Gammaproteobacteria > Pseudomonadales > Pseudomonadaceae > Pseudomonas > Pseudomonas sp. NBRC 111130. The sequence continues at coordinate 80,456 of NZ_BCBG01000015.1, read as the reverse complement.
CCACATGCTTGAAGTGCTGCTGTGGTTCTCGTTCCTGTACGGCATGTACAACGGTGCGATGATCCCGGCGCTGACCGAAATCATGCCGGTGGAAGTCCGTGTAGCAGGTTTTTCGCTGGCTTACAGCCTGGCGACTGCCCTGTTCGGCGGGTTCACCCCGGCAATCTCGACGTGGGTGATCCATGTCACCAATGACAAGGCGGCACCCGCCTACTGGATGATGTTTGCCGCGCTCTGTGCATTCGTCGCTACCTGGATGCTGTACCGTCGCTTTGCCCACCGCACACCGGTGGCTGTATGAGGAACTCGATGAAAGCGTTACTGACCGCTGCTCTCCTGGCTGGCTGCAGCCTTGCCCAGGCTGCTGAACTGACCGTTATGACCTCGGGCGGCTTCACCGCCGCCTACAAGCAACTGGGGCCCAAGTATGCCGCGCAGAGCGGCGATACACTGGTCACCGTGCTCGGGCCCTCGATGGGCAAGGCACCCGAGGCGATCCCCAATCGCCTCGCTCGCGGCGAGCACGCTGACGTGGTGATCATGGTCGGCTATGCGCTGGACGAGCTCATCCGTCAGGGTAAGGTCGACCCGGCTTCGCGCGTCGAGCTTGCCGACTCGCGCATCGGTATGGTGGTCAAGCAGGGCCAGCCCAAGCCGCAGATCGGTACCCCCGATCAGCTGAAGCAGACGCTGCTGGCGGCAAAATCGGTGGCCTATTCGGATAGCGCCAGTGGCGTCTATATCAAGACGGAGCTGTACAAGAAGCTGGGTATCGAGGACCGCCTGGTCGGCAAGAGCACTATGGTCGAGCGCATACCGGTGGCCTCGCAGGTGGCTCAGGGCACCTATGAGCTTGGTTTCCAGCAGGTTGCCGAGTTGCTGCCGGTGCCGGGTGTGACCTTGGTTGGCAAGATTCCGGAAAGCCTGCAGTCGGTGACCCGCTACGCTGCCGCTGTTCCAAAAGGCGCCGAGCACCCCGCCGAGGCAAAAAAGCTTCTGCAGTACCTGGCCTCACCTGCCGCGCAGCCTGACGTACGTGCTACCGGCCTGGATTCAGTCGCCCGGTAATACGCCGGGCAACTCCCGGATCAGCCTTACCATCTCGAGTGCCGCAGGCGTGAGTGTGCGGCCGCGGCGCTTGAGCAGGCCCATCTTGCGGCTGACCTGCGGTTCGACCAGTGCAACGCTGGCCAGGATTGGATGGGGTGACAGCGGCAGCGCAATCGACGGCACCGCGGCAATTCCCAGGCCCGCTTCGATCAGGCCCAGCAGGGTGGTCACATGCCTGGCCTCGCAAACACTCTCTCTACTCACCTGCATGCCGGCCAGCGCCCGATCCAGGACCAGGCGGTTGCCAGACGACTTACTCAGGCTGATGTACTCATGTTCGTAGGCTTGCGCCCAGGTCACCGTGTCCTGCTTGGCCAACGGGTGGTCGTGGCGGCAGGCGATGACATAGCGTTCCTCAAGCAAGTCGCTGAACTCGATCTCCGGTGCGAGATTGCCGGTGAAGCTCAGGCCGAAGTCCGCTTCGCCGGAGGCTACGGCGGCACTCACTTCGTTGGCCGAGGCGTCGTACAAGTTGATGCGCACTTTCGGGTATTGCCCATGGAAGGCACGAATGGCATGGGGCATGAAGTAGTAGGCGGCTGACGGCACACAGGCGATGGTCAGGGTGCCGGTACGCAGCGAGCCACCATCACCGACGCTGAGCAGCGCCAGGTCGAGGTCGTCCAGCAGGCGCTCGACCTGAGGTAGAAAGGCACGCCCGACATTGGTCAGCGACACCTTGCGCGTGGTGCGTTCGAGCAGTTTCACGCCCAATGCCGATTCGAGTTTTTCGATACGCCGGCTCAGCGCCGATTGGGTGATGCGAATGGTATCGGCGGCGCGGCGGAAGCTGCCTTGCTCGACCACTGCACGAAACGCCTGCAGGTCGTTCAGATCGAAATTGATGCTCACCCGGTGGGCCCCGCTGGTTTGATCGAAAACGTGCATCAATGGTATTTCGAAAAAACCGGCGGAGCCAGATGGATCAGATCTGCATGGCCATACCGTGCACGTTCATCGCTGCCTGGCGAAGGGCTTCGGAGCGGGTTGGGTGCGGATGGCAGATCAGGGCGATGTCTTCAGCCGAGGCGGCGAATTCCATGGCTACGCAGAACTCGCCGATCATCTCGCTGACGCTCGGGCCGACCAGGTGCACACCGAGCACCTCATCGGTATTGGCATCGGCGATGACTTTGGCGAAGCCTTCGGTCTCATGGTTGATCTTGGCACGGCTGTTGGCGGTGAAGGGGAACTTGCCGACCTTGTAGGCGCGGCCTTCGGCCTTCAGCTGCTCTTCGGTCTTGCCAACGGTAGCCAGCTCCGGACGGGTGTAGATCACGCCCGGAATCAGGTTGTAGTTCACTTCATGCGGTTTGCCGGCAATCCGCTCGATGCACGCGACCGCTTCGTCTTCGGCCTTGTGCGCCAGCATCGGGCCGGACGTGACGTCGCCAATCACCCATACACCTGCTACCGAGGTGCGGTGATGCTCGTTGCTGAGCATGCCGCGCTTGTCGGTTTCCAGCCCGACGCTTTCAAGGTTCAGGCCCTTGGTATAAGGACGACGGCCGATGGCGACCAGGACGTAGTCGGCCTGCAACGTTTCGGCGGCCCCACCCGCAGCCGGCTCCAGGGTCAGGCTGACACCTTCGGCCTGCGTCTGCGCTTGGGTGACTTTACTACCGAGCCTGAAGGCCATGCCTTGCTTGGTCAGCGCTTTTTGCAGGGTCTTGGCTGTTTCTTCATCGGTGCCCGGGCAGATGCGGTCGAGGTACTCGATGACGGTGACCTGTGCGCCCAGGCGGCGCCATACCGAACCCAGTTCCAGGCCGATAACGCCCGCACCGATTACCACCAGGTGCCTGGGGACCTGGGGCAGGGCCAGGGCACCGGTGGAATCGATGATCCGTTGGTTATCGATGGTCACGCCGGGCAGGGGAGTGGGCTCTGAACCGGTGGCAATGACGATGTCCTTGGCCTGCAATGCGGTCTCGCTGCCATCTTCAGCCTTGACGATGACCTTGCCGACGCCATCCAGGCGGCCCCAGCCTTTGATCCAGTCGACCTTGTTCTTGCGGAACAAGTACTCGATACCTTTGGTCAGGCCGGTCACGCTCTCGTCCTTTTGCTTCATCATCTGGGCGAGGTTTAGCGTCGGCTTCACTTCGATGCCCAGGTGGGCGAACTCGTCGCCGCTGGCAGCTTCGTAAAGCTCGGAAGCGTGTAGCAACGCTTTGGACGGCATGCAACCGACGTTAAGGCAGGTGCCACCCAGCGTCGCACGGCCTTCCACGCAGGCGACACTCAGGCCAAGCTGGCCAGCGCGGATCGCTGCGTTGTAGCCGCCAGGGCCGCCGCCGATGATCACCACGTCATAGGATTTCATGGGTTTTGTACTCCAGATGAGAAAGCGCGAGAGGGGCATAAGGTTAAGCTGTGAAGTGCGGATTGTATACAATCCGTTGCCTTATCAGATCAGTTGGTTCTAGACCTTGGTCTCGTCTAGAGGAAACCTCCCACGAATGAACTACTCTGTTCCGGCGACGTTCGAAATGTCAGGCGTCGTAGCCTTTTAGGGATAGGAGGAGTGTTCATGCTTGCTCAACTTCCACCGGCATTGCAGAGCCTGCATCTGCCGCTGCGGCTGAAACTGTGGGATGGAAACCAGTTCGATCTGGGCCCAAGTCCGCAGGTCACCATCCTGGTCAAGGAGCCACAGCTGATCAGCCAGCTGACCCACCCGAGCATGGACCAGCTGGGCACTGCATTCGTGGAGGGCAAGCTGGAACTGGAAGGCGATATTGGCGAAGCCATCCGCGTCTGCGACGAACTCAGCGAAGCATTGCTGAGCGAAGAGGATGAAGCTCCGCCTCAGCGCCTGGCGCATGACAAGAGCACAGACGCCGAGGCGATTTCTTATCACTACGACGTCTCCAATGAGTTCTATCAACTCTGGCTCGATCAGGACATGGCCTATTCCTGTGCCTATTTCCGCGAGCCCGACAACACCCTGGATCAAGCGCAACAGGACAAGTTCGATCACTTGTGCCGCAAGTTGCGCTTGGAAGCCGGCGACTACTTGCTTGATGTCGGCTGTGGTTGGGGCGGGCTGTCGCGTTTCGCCGCGCGAGAATACGGCGCCAAGGTATTCGGTATCACCTTGAGCAAGGAGCAGCTCAAGCTCGGCCGCGAGCGGGTCAAGGCAGAAGGCCTGGCCGACAAGGTCGACCTGCAGATTCTCGACTATCGCGACCTGCCTCAGGATGGCCGCTTCGATAAGGTAGTCAGCGTTGGCATGTTTGAGCATGTCGGGCACGCCAATCTGGCGTTGTATTGCCGGAAACTGTTCGGCGCCGTCCGCGAAGGTGGACTGGTGATGAACCATGGGATTACTGCCAAGCATGTCGATGGACGCCCGGTCGGGCGTGGGGCAGGGGAGTTCATCGACCGCTATGTCTTCCCCCATGGCGAGCTGCCGCACCTGTCGATGATCAGCGCCAGCATCTGTGAGGCGGGGCTGGAGGTGGTGGACGTGGAGAGCTTGCGTCTTCACTACGCGAAGACGCTGCATCACTGGAGCGAGAACCTGGAGAACCAGCTGCACAAGGCTGCGGGGTTGGTGCCGGAGAAAACCCTGCGGATCTGGCGCCTGTACCTGGCCGGGTGTGCCTATGCGTTCCAGAAGGGCTGGATCAACCTGCACCAGATTCTGGCCGTGAAACCGTATGCCGATGGGCACCATGATCTGCCGTGGACGCGGGAAGACCTTTATCGCTGAGCCTTCATCACTGATCGCAGAGGGGCCGCAAAAGCGGCCCCTTCTTCGATCAGAGGATGGGTGAAATCAGGCGCGCAATGCGCATTCCCAGCTGCTGGATCCGATGGGTATCGCGGCTGTCTTCAGCAGTGATTTCACGGGCTTGTTCAAAGTCTTCCAGTAGCATTGCCTCTACCTGATCAGCGAATGGACGGTCCACCGTCAGCAAGGTGATTTCGAAGTTGAGCCGGAATGAGCGATTGTCCAGGTTGGCGCTGCCGATCGCGCTGACCTCGTCATCCACCAGCACCACTTTCTGGTGCAGGAAGCCAGGCTGATAACGGAACATCCTTACCCCTGCACGTACCGCTTCGAACGCAAACAGGCTGGAGGCCGCATAGACGATCTTGTGATCGGGCCGAGACGGAATAAGCACGCGCACGTCCACGCCACGCAGTACCGCCAGGCGCAAGGCGGCGAACACGGCTTCGTCGGGAATGAAATAGGGGCTGGTGATCCATACGCGTTTGCTCGCCGAGTGGATGGCCTCGATGAAGAACAGCGAACAGGTTTCCTGTGGGTCTGCCGGACCACTGGCCAACGCTTGGCACAGTACACCGTTGTCCGGGTAGGTGTCGGGCAGGATCAAAGGAGGCAGCTGGCGCGTGGCCCAGTACCAGTCCTCGGCAAACGACTCCTGCAGGCAGGCCAACACCGGGCCGCCGATCTGCACATGGGTGTCGCGCCAAGGTGACAGGTGTGGATCCTTGCCAAGGTATTCGTCCCCTACGTTATGCCCACCGATGAAGCCGAGCAGGCCATCGACCACGACGATCTTGCGGTGGTTGCGGAAGTTGACCTGAAAGCGGTTGAACCATCCGCGGCGGGTGGCGAAGGCATGGATCTGCACACCACCATCACGCAGCGCTTGGCTGTAACTCGCGGGCAGCGCATGGCTGCCGACACGGTCGTACAGCACGAATACCTTCACACCCTCAGCCGCCTTGCGCAGTAGCAACTGCTGCAGCTCCTTGCCAAGACCGTCGTCGTGGATGATGAAAAATTGCACCAATACCACTTCGCGTGCCTGCTCGATGGCAGCGAAGATCGCCTCAAAAGTGGCTTTACCATTGATCAGCAGCTTCACTTCGTTATTGGCCAGGCAAGGCATCCGTCCAAGTTTCGGCATGGCACGCAAGGCCGCGTAGCTTTCTGACTCTCTGGCGGTGAGGGCTTCTTCAACCCAAGGCCGCCAGTTGAGGTTGGCCATGGCCACGTGCATTTCCTGGTTGGCCTGGCGCCGGGCCTGGATGTAGGCGTAGAAGGATCTCGCACCAAAGATCAGGTAGGGAATCAGTGTGAGGTAAGGAATGAAGAACAGTGACATGGCCCAGGCAATTGCACCTTGGGCAGTGCGCACGGTGAACACTGCGTGCAACGCGGCGATCATGCCAAGCAAATGGATCAGGCCGAGCACGTAGCCGAAGAAGTAGGGGCTGTGGTAATCCATACGCATCCTGCTTGCCGAATACACAGCGGATAACAGAACACGTTCCACCTCCGCCTTGCAACCTGAAAGCGGATTTGGCGTCTAAGGCTGAGCCCGGCCCGTTGGCCGGCTTTACGAGGAGCGTCCTTACATGAAGATTCGTCTGCCACTGTTGGCCCTGGCCTTGGGCCTGAGCAGCCCACTGGTAAATGCGCAGATGTTGCAACCTGGTTTGTGGGAATTGACTACCAGCAAGATGCAGGTCGATGGCAAGCCATTACCCGATATGCAGTTCATGCTCGGGCAATTGAAGAACCTGCCCCCTGAACAGCGGGCCATGATGGAAGGGGTATTGGCCAAGCAGGGCGTTACGATTGGCGGCAATGGCGTGCGCTCCTGTCTGACGCGTGAACAGGTGCAGACCAACGATATCCCCCTGCAGGATCCTAAGTCTGGATGCACTCAGAAGATCACCGACCGAACGGGTAATGTCTGGAAGTTTCAGTTCAGTTGCCCGAAGGCTCAGGGCACTGGCCAGGCGACTTTCCTCAGTGACAAGGAGTTCACCACCCAGGTCAACGGCACCTTCAATGCCTCGGGCGTTCAGCAACAGGGCAGCATGAATACCCGTGCCGTATGGCTCGGCAACGACTGTGGAACAGTCAAACCTCGCACCTGAGCCTCACCACTGCCACTGGCTGCTGGCTACCGCATCGTGGGCATGCAGGCTCTCTGCATGTTCCACGCGCAGCTTGAAGGCCGTCGCCCACTCCAACTGCTGCAGCGACTGGTGCAGTCGCCGAGCAGCGTCTTCACAGAACATGAGGTTCTGCCCGTTGGCCAAAGCGAACGCTTGTTCGTCTGCACGCTTTACTGCGGTCTGCACAGCCGTACCCAGGCTAGCCTCAATCCGGTCTATCAATTCAGTAATGGGCAGCAACGCCAGTCTATCTTGCAGGCGCACGCTGACCATCGCCTGGCTACGCTGGCTATGCGGTGTCGCGACGATGCCTTGGCTGGTGCCCAACCATTCCAGTACCGCGCTGCGCTCGAGGTGCTGCCCGGCGAAGTCAGCCTCGAACTGCTGTTGAATCAGTTGCCTTGCAAGGGCTGCCGAGCAGGGGCACGTTGAGGAATAAGGCACACGAACGGATAGTTCCACGTGGAACATTTCATCTGCAATCCGCGCTTCGAGGCTGACTGCATAACGCTTCCAACCCGCCAATGGACTTACCAATGCGGGCCTCTTTAGCATGTGCTGGAAATTCAGGCTGAGATAAGCCGCGTTGGAAAGCCCCTCGTGACTGGTGAGGAAGTCTGCGAGCAGACGGCGAATGGCCAAGGGCGTCAATGGCTGCGCTTCCAGCGATTCCAGTGCCAGGTATAGGCGAGACATATGGATGCCTCGGGAATTGCCATCCACCAGGCTGACACCCGCATCGGCCTTGGCCGGCACCTGACGACCGTCTAACTGGATAGGCACGGCGATACCGCGCATGCCGACCCAATCAAGGGGGATGGCGTGTGCTTGGGGCTGGGTGGCAATGTCCGGGAGCATCAGGCTAGTCATGGGGTTTACCAGAAATAGGGTCAGCGACATCCGCCGACCAGGCTGCAATGCAAATTGAAACGCTGGCCGCTGGAACTGGACACGCGATTCAACGTGGTCCAGCCAACCCGTCGGCTGTAGCCGAACCAGGCTTCGCCATCACTGGCCAAACCGGTAAAGAACGTCAATGGGCCGTAGCGACTGTTTGTCTGGGACCAGAGACGACGCGTCGTAGTGTCGAAGCCGCGCAGGTAGAAATGGCTGCCTTCAGTGCGCACGCTGTAGTAACTGCCGTTGCCGTCCTGGCAGGCGAGCAACGTTGCGCTCCTGGTGCACAGCACCAGCGAACTACCTGAAGCCAATGCCAGGGCGGGCACAGGCGTCAGGAGCAGCAGCGCCAGGGCCGCAGGTGGCAGATTCATTTCCATCTCCGAAATACGATTGCGACGAGTATGGCTTGGCGAAATTGTATTGTTACTTTATAACATTATGCAAATGCATCGTTTCGAGTGCGTCCGCCTGAAGAGGGTTCACCATGTCCAACCGCCTCCCTGTCACCGTGCTGTCCGGCTTCCTGGGTGCCGGCAAGAGCACCTTGCTCAACCATATACTGCGTAACCGCGACAACCTTCGGGTCGCGGTCATCGTCAATGACATGAGTGAGATCAACATCGACGCCAGCGAAGTGCAGCGCAACGTCAGCCTCAACCGCGCGGAAGAAAAACTGGTTGAAATGAGCAACGGCTGCATCTGCTGCACCTTGCGTGAAGACCTGTTGGAGGAAGTCGCGCGACTGGCCGGGGAAGGTCGTTTTGACTATCTGCTGATCGAGTCCACCGGTATCTCGGAGCCGCTGCCGGTTGCCGAGACCTTCACCTTCCGCGATGAGCAAGGCCGTAGCCTGTCCGACATGGCGCGCCTGGACACCATGGTCACCGTGGTCGATGGCCTGAACTTCATGCGCGATTACCAGCAAGCCGACAGCCTGGCCAGCCGCGGCGAGACGCTGGGGGAAGACGATGAGCGCTCCATCAGCGACCTGTTGATCGAACAGGTCGAGTTCGCCGATGTGCTGCTGCTGAGCAAGATCGACCTGATCAGCCAGCACGAGCGCGAAGAACTCACCGCCATTCTGCGAAGCCTCAATGCCCGCGCGCAGATCGTGCCAATGGTCATGGGCCAGGTGCCGCTGGCGCGGATTCTCGATACCGGGCTGTTCGACTTCGACCTGGCAGCGCAGGCACCAGGCTGGCTGCAAGAGCTGCGCGGCGAGCACATACCGGAAACCGAGGAGTACGGTATCGCGGCGAGTACGTGGGAAGCCCGTCGTCCCCTGCATCCACAACGCTTCTTTGACTTTATCCACAACACTTGGAGCAACGGCCGGCTGCTGCGCTCCAAAGGGTTTTTCTGGCTGGCCAGCAAGTTCCAGGAAGCCGGAAGCTGGTCGCAGGCGGGCGGCATGATGCGTCATGGCCTGGCCGGGCGCTGGTGGCGTTTTGTTCCCCGCGAGCATTGGCCGCAGGACGAGGAGAGCACAGCGGATATTCTCAAGCACTGGCACGCTGAAACCGGTGACTGCCGCCAGGAGTTGGTATTCATCGGGCAGAACATCGACTTCGTGCAGTTATCCACAGAGCTGGACGCCTGCCTGCTGACCGATGAGGAAATGGCACTCGGGCCGATGGCCTGGCTGCGCCTGCCAGATCCGTTCGGTCCCTGGCAGGCCGAGGAAGCAGCATGAACCTGGCGTGCCCGCGGGTTATCCGCCAGGCCTTTGGTGAGGCACCCAAGGTGCTCACCGAAATCTTCGAAGATGGCGTTAACCTGGCTGTCTGGCAGCGCCGTTTGCCTGCGCAGGTCGAAGATTTTGCCACCTTGGCGGTCAGCCTCGGTCGGTCCCTGGCTGACCAGCGCGTGCTCGATGTGAACGAGCACGAGCCGCCGCAATTGCCTGGCTTACTGCAGGAGGCTGCCGACCTGCATGGCTACGAGGGGTTTGTGGCCGATGTGATGTGGCTGGTATCGGCTTACACCTGCCTGGTCGGGGCGCGGCGGGTGGGGCTGCGGCTGCGGGTGCTGCAAGGTGCCATGTGCCCGCGCTTCCATGTGGATAACGTGCCTTTGCGCTTGCTCACCACTTACGTCGGCCCTGGCAGTGAATGGCTGGAAGAAGGCGCAATAGAACGAGTTGGTCTGCACTTGGCCGCGGCGCCTGTGGATAACATTCGCGTCTTGCAGGCGGGTGAGGTGGCAGTTGTCAAAGGAGAGAAATGGCTGGGCAATGAAGGTGCGGGACTTATCCACCGCTCGCCGCCCAGTGACCAGCGGCGTCTGCTGCTCAGCCTTGACTGGCTGGCCTGACGGGTCATAGTGGAGTGAATTCCGCTTAGAAGTGCTGGCATGCTGCAAAACATCCCCACCCACGTCGTCGCCGGTCCCTTGGGGGCGGGCAAGACCAGCCTCATCCGCCAGCTGATGGCCCGGCGCCCTGCAAACGAACGCTGGGCTGTGCTGGTCAACGAGTTTGGCCAGGTCGGCCTTGATGCGGCGTTGCTCAGTCGCGACGAGGACGGTATTGCCATCGGCGAGGTGGCAGGCGGCTGCCTGTGCTGCGTGAACGGTACACCGTTCCAGGTCGGCCTCGGCCGCCTGCTGCGCAAGGCTCGGCCTGACCGCTTGTTTATCGAGCCTTCCGGGCTTGGTCATCCTGTGCAGTTGATGGACCAGTTGAAGCAGGCACCTTGGGTTGGGGTGCTGGCAGTGCAGCCGTTGGTGATAGTGCTGGATGCTCAGGCACTGGCCCGAGGTGAGCCGTTGGCAAACGCTCAGCAACAGGCTTTGCAAGCGGCATCTCTTGTTGTGCTGAACAAGGCCGACGCTGTGGATGAAAATTCCAAGCTGTTGATAAACAGCAATTTTTCCCGCACCCGCACGCTTTGGACCCAGCAGGGGTTGGTCGAGCTCGAAACACTGCCTGTTTCATCCACACATCAAATGAATGTCGGTTCGGTTGATGATTTGCCCAAGACAAGTCTATCCACAACGCTTTCAGCCCTGTGGATAGATCCTTCCCTGCCGATTTGTGCGGCCCAGGAGGGGGATGGAGGGTGGAGCATCGGCTGGCGCTGGCACCCCAGTCAGCGATTCGAACCACAACGTATACAGGCGTTTCTTTCGGCCTGGCCGTGGCGGCGTGCCAAGGGTGTTATCCACAGTGCCGATGGATGGCAGTCATTCAATGGGCTCAATGGTGAATTGGTGCAGTGGCAGCCGAGCGAATGGCGCAAGGATTCGCGCATCGAGCTGATCTTCGAACAGGTGCAGCCAGAGCCGCTGCTACGAAAGGCTCTGGCGGATAGCCTGATCTGAGGGTCAGTTGCGCCAGCGATTGTGCTCCTGACGCCACTGCTGCATCTCGATCACATTGTCAGCCCTTGGTGGCGTCTTGATCTCGAATGGGTAGGGGGCCAGTTCGATCTGGGCGCTGTGGGCGCCGAACTGGGTCACGGTACCAGGGTGGCGCTGTTCACCGGTCACGGTGAACTCGAAGGCATAGACGCGGGCCAGGCGCTTCTTGCCGTTTGCATCGCGGATGAACGCGATGCGTTTGAGCGCAACGGCGTCATCCAGAAGCTCCAGGTCGAGCTTTGCACAATGCTGTTTGACCCGCTCCAGGGCCTTTTCGCGCAGCCCGTGGTTGTGCCATAACCAAGCGCCTGCCGTGGCCAGCAACATCAGGACGAAGAGATTCTCCAGGGTCAACATTTACGTATGCTCCAAACAGGTCAAACCAGCTTAACTGCGTCCCTGGCCTGTCGTACAGGTGGCAATCGAGTCCATACTGCGCGCTGCACAATCCTTGAAACAGCTTTGGAATCCTCCCGCATGAAACGTACCCCGCACCTGCTCGCCATCCAGTCCCACGTGGTATTCGGCCACGCCGGCAACAGCGCTGCGGTGTTCCCCATGCAGCGTATCGGGGTCAATGTCTGGCCCCTCAATACCGTACAGTTCTCCAATCACACTCAGTATGGCCAGTGGGCGGGCGAAGTGCTCGCTCCTGCGCAAATTCCTGCGTTGGTGCAAGGTATTTCCAACATCGGCGAATTGGGCCACTGCGACGCCGTGCTGTCTGGCTATCTGGGCAGCGCCGAGCAGGGCCGGGCGATCCTGGCCGGCGTCGATCGCATCAAGGCTGTAAATCCGAAGGCGCTGTACCTGTGTGATCCAGTCATGGGTCATGCGCAGAAGGGGTGTATCGTTCCGCAGGAGGTCAGCGAGTTCCTGCTCGATGAAGCGGCGGCCAAGGCCGATATCCTGTGCCCCAATCAGCTGGAACTGGACAGCTTCTGCGGCCGTCGGGCGCAATCGCTCGAGGACTGTGTGAGCATGGCGCGCAGCCTGCTCGAACTTGGCCCGCAAGTGCTGCTGGTCAAGCATCTGTCGTATCCGGGGCGGGCTGAAGACATGTTCGAGATGTTGCTGGTGACCCGCGAAGCAAGCTGGCACCTGCGTCGCCCCCTGCTGGCGTTCCCTCGGCAACCGGTCGGCGTAGGCGACCTGACTTCAGGGTTGTTCCTGGCCCGCGTGCTGTTGGGCGACAGCTGGCAGCAGGCCCTTGAGTTCACCGCTGCGGCCGTGCACGAGGTGCTGCTGGAAACCCAGGCCTGCGCCAGCTATGAACTGCAGCTGGTGCGGGCCCAGGATCGCATCGCCCATCCGCGTGTGCGCTTCGAGGCGCAGCGCCTGGCGATCTAGATCGAGTCGGTTTTCAAGTCCTGGTAGCGCTTTTCCAGTTCCTGGCGGATCTGGCGGCGCTGCTGGCCCTGCAGGAAGCGGCGCTTCTCTTCGCTGGAGTGCGGCTGGCGGGGTGGCACGGGTACCGGGCGACGGTTGTCATCGACCGCGACCATGGTGAAGAAGCAGCTGTTGGAGTGACGTACCGAGCGCTCGCGGATGTTCTCGGTGACCACCTTGATCCCCACTTCCATCGAGGTGTTGCCGGTGTAGTTGACCGAGGCGAGGAATGTCACCAGCTCGCCGACGTGTACCGGCTCGCGGAAGATCACCTGGTCGACCGACAGGGTCACCACGTAGCTGCCGGCATAGCGACTGGCGCAGGCATAGGCCACTTCGTCGAGGTACTTGAGCAATGTGCCGCCGTGTACGTTGCCAGAAAAGTTGGCCATGTCCGGGGTCATCAGGACGGTCATGCTCAGCTGGGCGTTTCCAGGTTCCATAGTGTGCTCACGGTGAGGTTGCGCTGAATCGGGGCGGGTATCTGCTGACACTTCTGGTTCCCCCTCTAGAAGGTTTGCCTTCCTGATTTACGGGACGTTGCCGGACGCTCCATGGTCACGCCAATTACGTCATCAGAGGCGGCTGATCGGCCGATCTGTTTCTACATATTGCACCGCCTTTTTGCGGCAGGGTGCGATGTTAACCTGACTACGCCCACGCAACGTGGGCGTTCTTGCATTCAATACAGTATGTACTTGCTGCTCGCTCGGCTGTGCCTTGGCAGAGGAGCGGTCTGCCCAGGCATCCAGCAAAGTCGACAAGGAGTATCGTGCCATGCATGCCATCAGCTTCATCCAGGACCTGGCAGTTATCATGCTGGTCGCCGGTGTGGTGACGATTCTCTTTCATCGGCTCAAGCAGCCCGTGGTGCTGGGCTACATCGTCGCCGGCTTCATCATCGGCCCGCACACACCGCCGTTCGGCCTGATCCACGATGAAGACACGATCAAGACCCTGGCCGAGCTGGGGGTCATTTTCCTCATGTTCTGCCTGGGCCTGGAGTTCAGCCTGCGCAAGCTCTTCAAGGTCGGCGCCACGGCCTTTATCGCGGCATTCCTGGAAATCGTCCTGATGATCTGGATCGGTTTCGAGATCGGCCGCTGGTTCGGCTGGAATACCATGGACTCGCTGTTCCTGGGCGCGATCCTGGCAATTTCCTCGACCACCATCATCGTCAAGGCCCTCAATGACCTGAAGATGAAGAACGAGCGTTTCGCCCAGCTGATATTTGGCGTGCTGATCGTCGAGGACATCCTCGGTATCGGCATCATCGCCTTGCTGTCCGGCATTGCCGTCAGTGGCACAGTCAGCTCGGGCGAGGTGTTCTCGACGGTGGGCAAGCTGTCGTTGTTCATGATCGTCGCACTGGTCATCGGCATCCTTCTCGTGCCGCGACTACTGGCCTACGTGGCGAAATTCGAAAGCAACGAGATGTTGCTGATCACAGTGCTTGGCCTGTGCTTCGGTTTCTGCCTGCTGGTGGTCAAGCTGGAATACAGCATGGTGCTGGGGGCCTTCCTGATCGGTGCGATCATGGCCGAGTCACGCCAGTTGCTCAAGATCGAACGCCTGATCGAGCCCGTGCGCGACCTGTTCAGCGCAATTTTCTTTGTCGCCATCGGCCTGATGATCGACCCCCAGGTGCTGGTCGACTATGCCTGGCCGATCGTGGTGATCACCCTTGCGGTGGTACTGGGTAAGATGCTGTCTTGCGGTATGGGCGCATTCATCGCCGGTAACGATGGCCGTACTTCGCTACGGGTGGGCATGGGCCTTTCGCAGATTGGCGAATTCTCGTTCATCATCGCGGCTCTGGGGATGACCCTGCAGGTCACCAGCGATTTCCTTTACCCGGTGGCCGTGGCGGTTTCTGCCATCACCACGTTGCTGACGCCTTACCTGATCCGCGCCGCCGACCCGCTGTCACTGAAGCTTGGCAAAGTCGTGCCAAGGCGCCTGGCGCGGGTCCTGTCACTATATGGGGAATGGTTGCGCAACATTCAGCCGCAAGGCGAAAGCGCCATGCTGGCGGCGATGATCCGGCGCATCCTGCTGCAGGTGGGCGTCAACCTGGCGCTGGTGATCGCGATCTTCTTCAGCGGTGGTTATTTCGCCGGGCACATCGGCAATTGGTTGAACGAATGGGTCACGGATGTCAGCCAACAGAAGGCGTTGATCTGGGGTGCGGCGTTACTGCTGTCGCTGCCGTTCCTGATTGCTGCGTATCGCAAGCTCAAGGCATTGTCGATGCTGTTGGCAGAAATGGGGGTGAAACCGGAAATGGCCGGGCGGCACACCCAGCGCGTGCGTCGTGTGGTTGCCGAGGTGATTCCGCTGCTGTCGCTGCTGGTGATCTTCCTGCTGCTGTCGGCGTTGTCGGCGAGCATTCTGCCGACCAGCGAGCTGTTGCTGGTAATTGCCGTGGTAGCGGCTGTGGTGGTGTCGTTGTTGTGGCGCTGGTTCATCCGCGTGCATTCGCGGATGCAGATCGCCTTGCTGGAGACGCTGGAGAACAGCCGCGATCATTCGCATTGAGGGCATGCCTGGGCAGGAGCGCCCATGTGTCGCAAACGGGCCGCAAAGCGGCCCTGGCGTTCAGCGTCGAATCGAAGCAGCGAGGCCACTTCTGAAGGATCATTACAGCTGGCGATGTCAGCTCTCCAGCCATACATCCCGTGCCCAGTGCCACACCGATTCCCAGCTCTCCTCGGCAACGGCTTCTTCGGCGCAATCAGCACCACGGTGCCATCTTCCTCGACGCAGTAGTAACTTTCGCCATCCTGGCACAGCGGGATCAGGTCACGCGGCACACCGGCATCCCAGGCATTGGCAGCGACGTCAGGCAGGTAGGTGTGCGAATGCGGGTCGGTGCAGGTCACCGGCTCCAGCGAGCCGTACACGACATCGCTGACCGTCAGCAAAAATTCCTTGAACACGAACGGAATGTTGATGAACAGCTGCTCCTCGATCTCGACCAGTTGGTCTTCGTCGGGAAGCTCCAGCGGCACCGGCACGGGTTCATTGGCTTCACGGAGTTGTTCGATCACTTCTTCCACGGTTTACATCCTCTGACCTTGATGACAACGCTGCGCGTTATACCCTAGTAGTCTGCTCTGGCAAAAGCAAAAACCCCGAGGCAGGCCCGGGGTTTTTTGTGCAACGTGCGGCGGTTAACCGTTTTGACGGATACCGGCGACCAGCCAAGGCTGGTTCTCGCCATGGGCGCGAACCATGTGCCAGCTTTCATTGAAGGCTTCGCCCTGGTCGAAGCGCGAGGTCTTCGACACGCCACGGAAGGTCAGTGTGGCGTCGGTGCGGTCGGCGCGATCATCGACACCGTCCAGCTGCACATCGAGGTCATCGATGTAGGTGGACTGGAAGCCATCGCCCAGGTCGGCGCGCTCGCGCTTGAGGAATTCAAGCATCTGCGGGGTGACGAACTCGGCGATCTTGTCCATCTCGTTGGCATCCCAGTGCTGCTGCAGCGACTGGAAGTGGCTGCGGGCTGCGGCCAGGAAGCTCTGCTCGTTGAACCAGGCCGGTGCGTTGATCACCGGAGCGGCTGCGGCGGCGGGGGCGGCCGAACCACCGAAGATCGACGGTTGGGCTGGCTGCTGAGCATGGGCTTCACGCTGGAACGGCGCATGGCCCGGAGCGGCCATGTGCGGCTGTTGCTGGCGACGGCGTGCGGCAATGAAGCGGAACACCAGGAAGGCGATCAGACCCATGATCAGGAAGTCCATGATCTGCAGACCCTGGAAGCCGTCACCCATGAACATGGAAGCCAACAGGCCACCAGCGGCGAGGCCGGCCAGTGGGCCCAGCCAGCGCGAAGCACCGCTGGCGGCGGCCGGGGCGCGGCCTGGAGCGGTCGGCGCGGCAGCAGGCGTGGTTGGCGTAGCCTGGCGGGTCTGGTGGATAGGTGCGGCGCCCGAGCTCTTGCCGCCGCCAAAACGCTTGGCGTTGGCGTCCAGGCTCAGCGTCAGGCCGACGCAAAGCGCCAGTACGATGCTAAGAAAACGTTGCATAAATGGGATTTCCCCTGTTGTGGATTGCACGCGCGTCATGGTGCACAGGTTCCTGTGCACATGACCAGCGACAAGATGTTTCCAGCTTTTGCCTGGAGTGTTACGAGGCGTTTAGATGGCCTCGAGCTTGGCGTACCCCAGCATGAGCCATTTGCTGCCTTCGGCAAAGTTTACCTGCACTCGCGCCTGGGCACCGGACCCCTCGAAATTGAGGATCACCCCTTCGCCAAACACCGCGTGCTGCACTCGCTGGCCCAGGCTGAAGGCGGTCTGTGGAATGGCCGCATTGGCAAACAGGTTGCTGCTGGTGCTCGTCGAGCCGCCGAACGGCCTGCTGACGCTGTTGGACAAGCGTACTTCCTGAACAAGGCCGCTCGGAATCTCGCGTACGAAACGAGACACCTTGTTGTAGGTCTCGCTGCCATAAAGACGGCGAGTCTCGGCATAGGTCATGATCAGCTGGCGCATGGCGCGGGTGATGCCCACGTAGGCCAGGCGGCGTTCCTCTTCCAGGCGGCCGGGTTCTTCCAGGCTCATCTTGTGAGGGAACAGGCCTTCTTCCATGCCCACCAGGAATACGTAGGGGAACTCCAGGCCCTTGGCGCTATGCAGCGTCATCAACTGGATGCTGTCTTCGTGCTCGTCCGCCTGGGCATCGCCAGCCTCCAGTGAGGCATGGCCAAGGAAGGCCGACAGCGGCGACAGGTCGGCGTCGTCTTCGCTGGTTTCGAAGTTGCGCGCGGCGCTGACCAGTTCTTCAAGGTTTTCTACCCGTGCCTGGCCCTTTTCACCCTTTTCTTCCTGGTGATAGATGATCAGGCCAGACTGCTCGATGGCTGTCTGGGTCATGGTGTGCAACGGCATGTCCGCGACCTTGCTGGCCAGGCCTTCGATCAACTCGATAAAGGCTCCCAGGGCAGAGGCGGCGCGGCCTTTCAACGCCTTGCCGGCCAACAGCTGGCACATGGCTTCCCACATGGACAGCTGGCTGTGGCGGGCATGTTCGCGAATGGCTTCGACGGTTTTCTCGCCAATGCCACGGGGCGGCACGTTGATCACCCGCTCCAGTGCCGCATCGTTGCCGCGGCCTTCGATCAGGCGCAGGTATGCCATCGCATTCTTGATTTCGGCACGTTCGAAGAAGCGCTGGCCACCGTAGATGCGGTAGGGAATGCGTTCGCGCAGCAGGGCTTCTTCCAGCACCCGCGACTGGGCGTTGGAGCGATACAGGATGGCGATATCGCTGCGCGCGCTGCCTTGCTTGATCAGGCTCTCGATGGTCTCGACCACATAGCGCGCTTCATCGTGTTCGTTATAGGCGGCGTAGAGCGTCAGCGGCTCGCCTTCGCCCATGTCGGTCCACAGCTCCTTGCCCAGGCGCCCGCTGTTGTTGGCAATCAGCGCGTTGGCAGCCTTGAGGATGCCGCCGGTGGAGCGGTAGTTCTGCTCCAGACGAATCATCTCGGCGTCAGGGAAGTCGGCCGTGTACTGGTGAATGTTCTCGATCTTGGCGCCGCGCCAGCCATAGATCGACTGGTCGTCGTCGCCCACCGCCATCAGGCTGCCACCGTTCTTGCCCGCCAGCAGGCGCAGCCAGGCGTACTGCACGGCGTTGGTGTCCTGGAATTCGTCCACCAGCAGGTGGCGGAAGCGCCGCTGGTAGTGTTCCAGCAAGCCTGGGTGGTCGCGCCACAGGTCGAGGGCGCGCAGCAGCAATTCGGAGAAGTCGATGACCCCGGCGCGCTCACAGGCCTGCTCGTAGGCACTGTATACATCCCGCATGGTCTGCAGGAACAGGTCGCCGCTGGCCTGGATATGGTGTGGGCGCAGGCCCTCGTCCTTCTGCCCATTGATGAACCACTGGGCCTGGCGCGCCGGCCATTTCTGCTCGTCCAGGCCGAGTTCGCGCATGACGCGCTTGATCAGCCGCTGCTGGTCATCGCTGTCGAGAATCTGGAAGTTCTGCACCAGGCGCGCTTCCTGCCAGTGCGCCCGCAGCAAGCGGTGCGCCAGGCCGTGGAAGGTACCCACCCACATGCCGGCCGGGTTGATACCCAGCAACTGCTCGATCCGCTGGCGCATTTCGGCGGCAGCCTTGTTGGTGAAGGTCACCGACAGGATCGAGTGCGGCGAGGCCTGCTCGACCTGGATCAGCCAGGCGATGCGGTGCACCAGCACGCGGGTTTTACCGGAACCGGCGCCAGCAAGCACCAGCTGACGCCCAAGCGTGGCGGCGACGGCCTGGCGCTGGGCATCGTTGAGGGAATTCAGCAGGAGGGAGAGGTCATCTGTGTGCATCCGGCCATTCTAGGGGCAGGCCGGTAAAGGGGCAAACGTCTACTGTATAAATATTCACCTCCCGCCCTGTCGCTCATCGGGTTGTGCATCCACTACATTCAGCCAGGCCAGTGCTTGCCCGGTACGACCTGGCGAAAGAAGCCACGGAGCAGTTTGGCCAAATCAGCGGTTTGTGTAAGATCGCAGCTCGTTCAACGCCAACCATAATAAGAACAGTACAAGAACCCGCACTATGACTCAGGACTGCACGGCGATTGGAGTATCGCTGGAGATGACAAGGAACGTGCGCAGGCAGTTCGCCACTCAGCTGTCCGTTGAGCGAACTCGCCTGTTGTATCAAGGCTCACTACTGCCCACAGTGTTCATGCTGCTTACCGGTTTGCTGTGCGCCTGGCTGGTGTGGAGCCCTGGACGTTATCTGCTGGTGGGCGTCTGGCTGGTATGGCTGCTGGCGCTGGTGGCCCTTCGAGTGATCCAGGTTGCGGCGTTCGATGCAGCCACGGCGCAGCGCCAGGCCAACCCCGGCTGGCGCCGCATGTTCTTGCTCGGCTCGGCGTTCAGTGGCTTGACCTTGGCCTGTGCCGCGATTGCGCTGGTGCCGAACGACAACTTCGTGCAGCAGGCCTGGGTGTTCGGGCTGCTGGGGATGGCCACCTTGAGTGCGAGCATTGCCTATGCAGTGAGCTTGCCGGCCTTTCTCAGCTTTGCCTTGCCCTGCCTGGTACCGCCCATCCTGTTCCTGTTCTGTTTCTGCGCCGGACAGCAGCGTGGTTGGGGCTGGCTCGGGCTGATCCTGCTGGCGGCGTTGCTGGTGGTAGCCTGGCAGGTCAACCGCCTGCTCGACCGCAGCCTCCTGCGGCGGTTCCAGAATCAGGCGTTGAACCAGGACCTGCAACGGATCTCGGCGCAGAAGGTGCTCGAAGAGCAGCAGCGCCTTGCTGCCACGGTGTTTGAAGCTTGCAACGAGGGCGTGGCGATTCTCAGTGCCGATTTCGTCGTGCTGGTAGTGAATCAGGCTTACTGCCAGATGACCGGCTACAACCGCTCCGAGCTACTGGCGCGCGAGCTGTTCGACCTGCCATGCCACAGCGATGCGCGCCGGCACAGCCAGGCCATTGAGTCGGCGCTGGCGCAGCAAGGCGGATGGCAGGGTGAGCTGGTAGAGGCGCGCAAGCACGGCGAGCTGCACCCGCAACGCTTGCAGCTGACGGCTGTGCGTGACCCACAGGGCCAATTGAGCCAGGTGGTCGGCTTCTTTACCGACCTGTCGGCGCGTCGGGCATCCGAGGAGCGCCTGCGCTATCTGGCGCACTACGATGAACTGAGCGGACTGGCCAACCGCTCATTGTTCCGGCTGCGCCTGCAAGAAGCCGCGCAACGGGTACGCAGCAACGGCCGCAGCCTTGCCCTGCTGCATGTCGATCTGGACCGTTTCAAGCTGCTCAACGAAAGCCTGGGCCATGAACTGGCCGATCAGCTGATTCACAAGATTGCCCGGCGCATTGTCAGCACCGTTCCCGAGGCGGATACCGTGGCGCGGCTGTCTGGCGATGAGTTTGCCGTGCTGTTCGATGGGTACAGCAACCTGTCGAGCCTGGTGCGGGTAACCACCCGCCTGCTGAACAAGTTGCGCAAGCCGCAGCGGCTCGATGGGCATGAGGTGGTTGTCAGTGCGTCGGTGGGTATCAGCGTGCTGTCCGACGCCACGCTCGATGCCGATGCGCTGATCAGCCAGGCCGACATGGCCAAGCAGCATGCCAAGCATCTGGGCGGTGACAATTTCCAGTTCTACACCGAGAGCCTGCGGGCCAGTACCGTGGAGCGCCTACAGCTGGAAACCCAGCTGCGCAGGGCCATCGAAGAAGACCAGTTGCTGGTCTACTACCAGCCCAAGCTGTGTCTGCGCACCGGCCGCCTGCATGCGGCCGAGGCCTTGGTGCGCTGGCAGCACCCGCAGCGGGGCATGGTGCCGCCTGGCGAGTTCATCGGCCTGGCCGAGGAAACCGGGCTGATCGCGCCGATGGGTGAGTTCGTGCTGCGTCGCGCCTGCCAGCAGGCTTGTGAATGGTGCCGAGCGGGGTTGGAAGTGCGCGTGTCGGTCAACCTCTCCGTGTTCCAGTTGCGTCAAGGCAAGCTGGTCAGCCTGGTGCGCCAGGTGCTGGAGGAAACCGGGCTGGCGCCGCGGTTGCTGGAGCTGGAACTGACCGAAAGCCAGCTGCTCGACAATGTGGAACACATCATCTCGACCTTCGAGCAATTGCACGCGCTCGGTGTTCAATTGGCCATCGACGATTTTGGCACCGGCTATTCATCACTCAGCTACCTCAAGCGCCTGCCGGTGGACTACGTGAAGATCGACCAGGCCTTCATCCGAGGGTTGCATGAGGGTAGCCAGGATGCGGCCATTACCCAGGCGATCATCACCCTGTCCAGGAGCCTTGGCCTGAAGGTGGTGGCAGAAGGGGTGGAAACGGCGGAACAATTGGCATTCCTGCGTGAGCAGGCATGTGATGAGGCCCAGGGCTACCTGATCAGCAGGCCAATGCCGGCGCCTGAGTTCAGGCAGATGCTTGCCCGACCGTGGTCTCATTGAGCGCGGCAACTGCTGATGCGTGACCAGCAGCGGCCGCACGGATCGCCAGATCAATGGGTAACAAGGATATCGGTGATGGATGCGATCAGTTTTCCGTCCTGGAAGATGTCCACTTGCGTGATCGTTTCGAAGGCTCGTTGCTTAACGAAGCGAACTTCCTTGTCGCAGATGACCGGGAAGCTTCCTTCCTTATCTTGCAATTCAAGATCCAGTGCCACTGTCGTGGATGTATTTTGGCTGGCGCGCAAGACCAGTACAGGTTCGATGCCGGGATGGCTCACAATGATGGTGCCACTGACGCGCAGCTCGGCTGGAAGCATCTTGTCGTGGTGGGCTCGCCAATCTTTGCATTCGATGATCATTTTGCTGCTCCTGTGTGAAGAAGGGCGGTATGCACCTTCTGCCCGACACAGTGCAGGGCGAGTCTCCTTGCATTGAAGAGCGAAGCATTTCAGTCATGCCAGTGCCTGCCATGCCTGGCCAGCAGGCTGTTGGCCTGTTCCGGGCCGTTGGTGCCAGCGGCATAGTGGCGGGGTGCCTGGAAGTGCTCTTCCCAACCCTTGATGATCGGGTCGATCCAGGCCCAGGCGGCCTCCACTTCGTCGCGGCGCATGAACAGCGTCGAATCGCCCTCCAGGATGTCCAGCAGCAGACGTTCATAGGCCTCCCAACGGCGCGTCTGGCCAAATACCTGGGCAAGGTTCAGGTCCAGGTCGACCGGTTCCAGGCGCATGCCCTTGCCGGGGCTTTTGGTCATCATCCGCAGGCTGATGCGCTCCTCCGGCTGCAGCTGGATCAGCAGCTGATTGACCTGGCCGCCAGTGAACAGCTCGTGGGGCACCGGCTTGAACTGGATGACGATTTGCGACGAGCGCCGTGCCATGCGCTTGCCGGTGCGCAGGTAGAAGGGCACGCCGGCCCAGCGCCAGTTGTCGATGTGGGCGTGTACGGCGACGAAGGTTTCGGTGTCGGTGTCGTTGTCGACGTCCTTCTCGAAGTAGTAGGCCGGCACTTCCTGGCCGCCGATGTGGCCGGCACCGTACTGGCCGCGCACGGTCTTGTCCTGCACGTCCTGGCCGGTAATGGGCTTGAGGGCACGCAGGATCTTCACTTTCTCGTCGCGTACGGCTTCGGCCTCGAACTGCGCAGGCGGCTCCATGGCCACCAGGCACAGCAGCTGCAGCAGGTGGTTCTGCAGCATGTCGCGGGTCGCCCCGGCGCGGTCGTAGTAACCCCCGCGGTTTTCCACACCAAGGGTTTCGCAGACACTGATCTGCACATGGTCGACCTGGCCGTTGCGCCATACCGGCTCCAGCAAGGCATTGGCGAAGCGCAGGGCCATCAGGTTCTGCACGGTTTCCTTGCCCAGGTAGTGGTCGATGCGAAACACCTGCGATTCATCGAATACCGCGCCGATTGCTTCGTTGATGGCGGTGGCCGATGCCAGTGAGTGGCCGATCGGTTTCTCCAGCACGATGCGCGCTTCGCTGTCGGCCAGCCCGGCAATCCGCAGGTGGTTGGCGATGGGTACGAACAGGTTGGGTGCAGTGGCCAGGTAGTAGATGCGGGTCAGCCCTCCAGGCTCGCCGAGGTAACGTGCCAGGCGGCCGAAATCAGCACTTTGCGCCGCATCCATGGGGAAGTAGTCGAGGCGGGCGGAGAAGCGTTGCCACACGTCCTCGTCGAAATCGTGGCGGGCGATCTGCGCCCGGCAGTGGCGTTCGGCGAGCTTGAGGTAGTCATTACGGGTTATGTGGCGGCGGGCGAGGGCGATGATGCGCACCGCGTTGTTCAGGCGTGCCTCGCGATACAGGTGATACAGCGCCGGCAGCAGTTTGTGCAGGGCCAGGTCACCGGTGCCACCGAACACCAGAATGTCGCAAGGAATAGTCAAACCACCACTCTCCACGTTCGTTTAACTGGGCGGGTTGGCCTCCATGTAGTATAACTACAAGAAAGCTACATCCCGGCCAGCCGATCATAACCGAGTCCAGCCCGTGAATCTGTTGCAACATATCGCCCAATCGCGCCACTTGCTGCGCAAATCGGAACTCAAAGTGGCCGACCACGTGCTGCTCGACCCGGCTGCCGTGATGCACAGTTCCATGGCCGACCTGGCGCACAGCGTGGGTATCAGTGAGCCGACCATTGTGCGCTTCTGCCGGGCGATCGGTTGTTCTGGCTTCCAGGATCTCAAGCTCAAGCTGGCCCAGAGCCTGGCGGCGGGCGCCAGTTTTGGCCAGTTCGCGATTCATGAAGACGACTCGGTTGCCGATTACAGCCTGAAGATCTTCGACACCACCCTGCACACGCTGATGGAAGTCCGAGAGCACCTGGACCCACAGGCCTTGCAGCAGGCGGTGAGTGCCATGGCTCAGGCGCAACGCGTGGAGTTCTATGGCTTTGGTGCGTCCGGCGCAGTAGCCGCCGACGCCCAGCACAAGTTCTTCCGCCTGCTGCTCAGCGCTGCGGCCTACTCCGACCCGCACATGCAGGCCATGTCGGCGGTGACGTTGAAACCGGGTGACGTAGCGGTGTGCATTTCCCAGTCGGGGCGTTCCAAGGACCTGCTGATCACCGCCAATCTGGTGCGTGAAAGTGGTGCCAACCTGATCACGTTGTGCCCAAGCGCTACGCCCCTGGCGGAGCTGTCGACGGTCAACCTGGCGATCGATGTTCATGAAGATACCGAAATCTACACCCCGCTGACCTCGCGTATCGCTCACCTGGTGGTGATCGACGTGCTGGCCATGGGCGTGGCGATGGCCCGGGGGCCAAGCCTGGTCAATCACCTCAAGAGCGTGAAGCGCAGCTTGCGCAGCCTGCGGTTGTCGCCCAAGTCGATCAAGGCTACCGACGACTGATCGTGTTTTTCCTGTACGGGCAAAGCAGATTTCACGGTTTTGTCACCATTCCACAGCCAAACCGTAAACCCTCAAGGTCAGTCTGAAACTCCCGCATCCTATCTGGGAGACAGGCAATGGCTCGTGACTTCGACGGTACCTACCAACCCAGCGCCAAGGCTCGCAAGCAGCAGGAAAAAGATCAGCGCCGCATGGAATACCGCCGCGCAATCGAAAGCTATTGCGACCAACGTCAACTGCTTCGCGATCTCGCCGACTACCCCGAGCTGCAAGCGCTCACGGTGTGGCAGACATCGGCGGCAACTTTCCCGAAAAGCGCTCAACCAGTGCGCTGATCAGTGCACGTTCGCTACGGATGAACGCCAGAAACGCCAAGGCCACCGGCGACTGTCGCTTGGCCTTGGCCTGCACCACACACCAGCTGCGGTACAGCGGCAACTCCTCAACCGGCAGCTCCCTGAGTACCCCCGTGGCCAGCTCCAGGTTTACGGCATGGCGGGTCAACAGGGCAATTCCCAGGCCGGCGATCACGCATTCGCGCTGGGCATCGGCTGACGCGACTTCCAGGGTCTGGGTGAAGTGCACGCGCTTGTCCTTGAAGTACTCTTCGCAAGCCTTGCGAGTCCCCGAACCCTGTTCGCGGACCAGCAGAGTATGAGGCTCCAGGTCTTGCAAGCGCAGTTGTGCGAGCTTGCACAGCGGGTGTTCAGGCGGGGCCACGGCAATGATCGGGTTATTCAGAAACGGCAGAAACTCCAACCCCATGTCCTGCGGCACCATCGACATGATGATCAGGTCGTCGCGGTTGTCGGAAAGGCGTCGGATCGCCTGGGCACGGTTGACCACCGTAAGGGTGAGATTGACCTCCGGGTGACGCTGCTTGAAGGCGGCGAACAGGTGTGGCACGAAGTACTTGGCACTGGACTCGATCGCCAGTTTCAACTGCCCCTGCAGTGAGCCCTGCATGTCAGACAGCTGCATGTCGAGGCTTTCCAGCCTCCCGAAAATGTCGCGGCTGGCCCGTTGCAGGGCCTCGGCGGCTTCGGTCAGGTAAAGCTTCTTGCCGACGTACTCGAACAGCGGCTGGCCGATCAGCTCTTCGAGCTGACGGATCTGTAGACTAACGGCGGGTTGCGTCAGTGCCATCTCCTCCGCCGCGCGGCTGTACGAGCGCAAATCGCACACCTCGTTGAAGATCTGCAATTGACGCAAAGTCATACGCATCAAGGACTTACGCATTTTATGGGCTCATCGGCAATACCTTGTTACCGAACTATAAGCTTTTGCTAATACAGCCCCTAACAAATATTGATTTTTGTTTATCGACCTTCAGCGCTAGGGTGAATGTGCGACTGGCCAGCAACCTCTGGTCACGCGCCGACCGGTACAACCGGATCGTCTGTTCCTACGGCTTTGGGAAGACTCCAGTGATAAAAAAAATCCTGATCGCCAACCGGGGTGAAATCGCAGTTCGGATCGTGCGTGCCTGCGCCGAGATGGGCATTCGCTCTGTCGCGATCTATTCCGACGCCGACCGTCACGCCTTGCACGTCAAGCGCGCCGACGAGGCCTACAGCATTGGTGCCGAGCCACTGGCCGGTTACCTGAACCCGCGCAAGCTGGTCAACCTTGCTGTGGAAACCGGCTGTGATGCCCTGCACCCGGGTTACGGTTTCCTGTCGGAAAACGCCGAACTGGCAGAGATCTGCGCCGAGCGCGGGATCAAGTTCATCGGCCCGGCCGCCGATGTCATCCGCCGCATGGGCGACAAGACCGAAGCGCGCCGCACCATGATCCAGGCCGGTGTACCGGTGACCCCCGGTACCGAAGGCAACGTCGCCGATATTCATGAAGCCCTGAGCGAAGGTGACCGCATCGGTTACCCGGTGATGCTCAAGGCCACTTCCGGTGGTGGCGGCCGTGGTATCCGTCGCTGCAACAGCCGTGAAGAACTGGAACAGAACTTCCCACGGGTCATTTCCGAGGCCACCAAGGCCTTCGGCTCGGCCGAAGTGTTCCTGGAAAAGTGCATCGTCAACCCCAAGCACATCGAGGCGCAGATCCTCGGTGACAGCTTCGGCAACGTCGTGCACCTGTTCGAACGCGACTGCTCGATCCAGCGCCGCA
This sequence comes from Pseudomonas sp. NBRC 111130, assembly GCF_001320485.1. NCBI lineage: Bacteria > Pseudomonadati > Pseudomonadota > Gammaproteobacteria > Pseudomonadales > Pseudomonadaceae > Pseudomonas > Pseudomonas sp. NBRC 111130. The sequence goes on along the minus strand of NZ_BCBG01000015.1, from coordinate 53,898 downwards.
ACCAGAAGCTCATCGAAATCGCCCCGAGCCCACAGCTCACCCCTGAGCAGCGCGCCTACATCGGCGACCTGGCGGTGCGTGCGGCCAAGGCGGTGAACTACGAGAACGCCGGTACCGTGGAGTTCCTGCTCGCCGATGGCGAGGTGTACTTCATGGAGATGAACACCCGGGTGCAGGTGGAACACACCATCACCGAGGAAATCACCGGTATCGACATCGTCCGCGAACAGATCCGCATCGCTTCGGGCCTGCCGCTGTCGGTGAAACAGGAAGACATCCAGCACCGTGGCTACGCGTTGCAGTTCCGCATCAACGCCGAAGACCCGAAGAACAACTTCCTGCCCAGCTTCGGCAAGATCACCCGCTACTACGCCCCCGGCGGCCCGGGCGTGCGCACCGACACGGCGATCTACACCGGCTACACCATTCCGCCGTTCTACGACTCCATGTGCCTGAAGCTGGTGGTCTGGGCGTTGACCTGGGAAGAAGCCATGGACCGCGGCCTGCGGGCCCTGGACGACATGCGCGTGCAAGGGGTGAAGACCACCGCCGCGTACTACCAGGAAATCCTGCGCAATCCGGAGTTCCGTAGCGGCCAGTTCAATACCAGCTTCGTTGAAAGCCACCCGGAACTGACCAACTACTCGATCAAGCGCAAACCCGAAGAGCTGGCCCTGGCCATCGCCGCCGCCATCGCCGCCCACGCAGGCCTGTGAGGAATCCCCATAATGTCCAAGAAAATTCACGTAACCGACACGATCCTGCGCGACGCCCACCAGTCTCTGCTGGCTACCCGTATGCGTACCGAAGACATGCTGCCGATCTGTGACAAGCTCGACAAGGTCGGCTACTGGTCGCTGGAAGTCTGGGGTGGCGCCACCTTCGACGCCTGCGTGCGCTTCCTCAAAGAAGACCCGTGGGAGCGCCTGCGCAAACTGCGTGCGGCCCTGCCCAACACTCGCCTGCAAATGCTCCTGCGCGGCCAGAACCTGCTGGGCTACCGTCACTACAGCGACGATGTGGTCAAGGCCTTCGTCGCCAAGGCTGCGGTCAACGGCATCGATGTTTTCCGCATCTTCGACGCCATGAACGACGTGCGTAACCTGCGCGTGGCCATCGAAGCGGTGAAGGCTGCCGGCAAGCACGCGCAGGGCACCATCGCCTACACCGTCAGCCCCGTGCACACCATCGACGCCTTCGTCGCCCAGGCCAAGCAGATGGAAGCCATGGGTTGCGACTCGGTTGCGATCAAGGACATGGCCGGCCTGCTGACACCGTTCGCCACCGGTGAGCTGGTCAGGGCGCTGAAGGCCGAGCAGTCGCTGCCGGTGTTCATCCATTCCCACGACACCGCCGGCCTGGCGGCCATGTGCCAACTCAAGGCCGTGGAAAACGGTGCCGATCACATCGATACCGCGATCTCCAGCTTTGCCTGGGGCACCAGCCACCCCGGCACCGAGTCGATGGTCGCCGCGCTCAAGGGCAGCGAGTTCGACACCGGCCTGGACCTGGAGCTGCTGCAGGAAATCGGCCTGTACTTCTACGCGGTGCGCAAGAAATACCACCAGTTCGAGAGCGAGTTCACCGCCGTGGACACCCGCGTGCAGGTCAACCAGGTGCCGGGCGGGATGATTTCCAACCTGGCCAACCAGCTCAAGGAGCAGGGCGCGCTCAGCCGCATGAACGAAGTGCTGGCAGAGATCCCGCGGGTGCGTGAAGACCTCGGCTTCCCACCGCTGGTGACACCGACCTCGCAGATCGTCGGTACCCAGGCATTCTTCAACGTGCTGGCCGGTGAGCGCTACAAGACCATCACCAACGAGGTGAAGTTGTACCTGCAAGGCGGTTATGGCAAGGCGCCGGGCGTGATCAACGAGCAACTGCGCCGTCAGGCCATCGGTAACGAAGAAATCATCGACGTGCGCCCGGCCGACCTGCTCAAGCCAGAGATGGCCAAGCTGCGCAGCGATATCGGTGCCTTGGCCCGGTGCGAAGAAGACGTGCTGACCTACGCCATGTTCCCGGACATCGGTCGCAAGTTCCTCGAGGAACGTGAAGCCGGCACCCTGACCCCGGAAGCCCTGCTGCCGATTCCTGAGGCCGGTGCCGTGGCGTCCCATGGCGGTGAAGGGGTGCCGACCGAGTTCGTCATCGACGTCCACGGTGAAACCTACCGCGTCGACATCACTGGCGTGGGCGTCAAGGCAGAAGGCAAGCGTCACTTCTACCTGTCGATCGACGGCATGCCGGAAGAAGTGGTGTTCGAACCCCTCAACGAGTTTGTCGGCGGTGGCAGCAGCAAGCGCAAGCAGGCCAGTGCACCTGGCCACGTCAGCACCACCATGCCGGGCAACATCGTCGATGTGCTGGTCAAGGAAGGCGACGTGGTCAAGGCCGGCCAGGCCGTGCTGATCACCGAAGCGATGAAGATGGAGACCGAAGTGCAGGCGGCCATCGCCGGCAAGGTTGTGGCCATCCACGTGGCCAAGGGCGATCGCGTGACACCGGGCGAGATCCTGATCGAGATCGAGGGCTGATTCGAAAGCCCTCATCTACAAGCGGTTAACCTCTGGGGAGCGGATGCTCCCCTTTTTTTGTGCTGGACTTTCCGGCCTCTTCGCGGGGCAAGCAAATCTTTCAGCCTTTGCGGCATGCCTCGAGCGTTTCTACCTGACCTTCCGGCTGTTGGTTCACCTCACTCAGCCACCGCTCGAACCCGGCCGCCACCTGTGGCCACTCATCATCGGTAATCGAATACCACGCCGTATCGCGATTGTGGTCCTTGACCACCAGGTGCTTGCGGAACACGCCCTCAAACGTGAAGCCGAACCGCTCTGCCGCACGCTTGGAGCGGGCGTTGGCGTTGTTGCACTTCCACTCCAGCCTCCGGTTGCCCAGCTCGAAGCTCAATTTGCCCAACAGGTAGACAGCCTCGGTGCTCTTGGGCGTGCGCTGCATGGGGGCGCCGAAGGCGACGTGGCCTATCTCGATACGGCCGTGGTCGGGCACGATCGACATCAGGCTGAGAACACCTTGGGCCTGGCCGGTGCCGCGGTCGATCACGGTGTAATACAGCGGGTCGTGGCCGGCGGCATTGCCTTGCAGCCAGCGGTCGAAGGCAGCGCGCTCGGTGAATGGGCCGTAGGGCAGGTAGTCCCACAGCACCGGGTCGGAATCGGGCCCTTGCAGGGCGAGCCAGAGGTCATCGCCGTGGCGCGCCGGGTCAAGTTTCTCCAGGCGGATGAAGCGGCCGTCGATGGGCTCGGCCTTGGGCGATGCAGCAGGTTTCCAGTTCAGTGCGTCAGTCATGTGGCCTACAACCCTTTGCGGAATTGGATGAAGCCCGGGCGCTCGGCAACCTGCTCGTACAGGCTGATGGCGGTGGCGTTGGTTTCGTGGGTCAGCCAGTGCACCTTGATGCAGCCGGCGGCCTTGGCCGTGGCGTACACGTGCTCGATCAGCTGTCGGCCGATGCCCAGGCCGCGCTGGCCGCTGTCGACGTAGAGGTCCTGCAGGTAGCAGGAGTTCTCGATGCTCCAGTTGGAACGATGGTAGATGAAGTTGACCATGCCCACTGCCTTGCCATCGACCCAGGCCAGGGTCGAATGGGTTGGCTCGTTGGGGTCGAGCAGGCGTTGCCAGGTGCTGAGGCTTACTTCCTCTGCCAGCTCGGTCTGGTAGAAGCCCAGGTAGGCTTGCCACAGGGCGAGCCAGGCGGCGTGGTCTTGGGCGCTGACAGGGCGCAGGGTAACGCTGGGCATGGGGCTTTTCCTTCAGAGTTGGCGCATATGCGCAGCAAGTTGGTTGTCCAGGTAATCCGGGCTGGCGCCCAGGCCATCACGCACGCCAGCGATATCTTCGGCCGAGCGGTTCTGGCTGAGCTTGCGCGCGCCTTGCAGGCGGGCGATGGGCAGGCGAATGCCGACAATGGCGCGGAGCATGCCATCGAGATAGTCGGTGGGGGCGTCGGCGACTTTCCAGGGTGCGCTGCGGCCTTGTTCGTGAAGATCGGTCAGGCGGCTGACAATCTGCAGCAACGGTGCGGCTTCGTGGATCACTTGCGCAGTGCCGTAAGCATGCACTGCAAGGTAATTCCAGGTCGGCACCACCTTGGGGTTTTCGGCCTTGCTCGGGTAATAGCTGGGGCTTACGTAGGCATCGGCACCTGGGAACACCAGGAGTGCTTCGCCACCTTGCGCCAGGTCCTGCCATTGGCGGTTAGCCCGCGCCAGGTGGGCATAGACGCAGCCGAACTCGCCCTCGTCGGTGTCGAGCAAAACCGGCAGGTGTGTGGCCAGCAGGCCCTGTTCACCGTGGCTGACCAGCACGGCTAGGCGGGTGTTGCGCATGTGCTGGTGCAAGCGCTCAAGGTCATGTTCCTGATGGGGTTTGCTGTTGTACATGCGCAGGGTCCTTGTTGAATGGCTCCATCCTAGGCAGGCTATTGGCTCTGGGTAAGAGCCATTAATGACTGTTTTGGTAGGTCCAATTCCATGAGCGAGCGTCCCTTCCTGTTGCCCTTCGATCCTGCCGGTATCGTGCTCGATCGCCGTCGCGGGCTCAGTCAACAGCTCTACGAGGCCTTGCGGGCACGGGTGCTGGATGGTCGCCTGAGCAGCGGTACCCGGTTGCCGGCTACGCGTGAGTTGGCGAGCGTCCTGGCGCTGTCGCGCAACAGTGTGGTGCGTGCCTATGACCAGCTGTATGCCGAGGGCTACATTGAAAGCCGGATAGGGGATGGCACGTATGTGAGCCGCCTGCCAAAACTATCCACACAACTGTCCACAGGCTTATCCCAAGGCTTATCAACAGACTTATCCACATTTCCTTCGGAAAATACTGAGGATTTATCCAGCAACAAGCTTTCCAGTGAGCCATTGGAACGGCTGAAAAGTAACCATCTTCCGCCGCCGAAAAGCGGTGCGCCGAAGGCATTTCGAGTCGGAATTCCGGCGTTCGATCTGTTCCCTTTCGACGTGTGGGCCAAGCTGCAGGCGGCTTTCTGGCGCAATCCGTCGCCGGCGCAGCTGGGCTATGGCGATCCAGCCGGTGAGCCAGTGCTACGCGAGCTGATAGCCGCCTATCTGCGCCGTTCGCGTGGCCTTTCCTGCACGGCTGAACAAATTGTGATCACCAGTGGTGCGCAACAGGCCATCAGCCTTTGTGCACAGTTGCTGTTGCAACCGTGCGACGGCGTGGCTGTGGAAAACCCGGGTTATCGGGCCGCCGGGCATACCTTCGCCGTGGCCGGTGGCAAGGTGACTGGCGTGCCGGTGGACGAGGAGGGCATGGATTGCCAGCACCTGGAGCAGTTGACGGACTGCCGGCTGGCCTATGTCACCCCGGCGCACCAGTACCCGACCGGCGTGACCATGAGCCTGCCGCGGCGCCTGGCCTTGCTGGCCTGGGCCGAGCGCAGCGATGGCTGGATCATCGAGGATGACTACGACGGCGAGTACCGCTACAGCGGCGCGCCCTTGACCCCGCTGGCAGCGCTCGACCGCCAGGGGCGGGTATTGTACGTCGGGACCTTCGGCAAGATCGCCTTTCCGGCATTGCGACTGGGCTATCTGGTGCTGCCTCCACGGCTGGTCCAGGCATTCAGCCAGGGGCGGGCGCTGGCGGTACGGCATTCGGAAGTGGGCACCCAGTGCGTGATGGCCGAATTCATGGCCCAAGGTCATTTCCAGCGGCACATCCGGCGCATGCGCAAGGCGGCGCTGAGCCGGCGCAATGTGCTCAAGGCCGGATGGCCTGTGGATGTGCCTGGACTGGGTGCGATGCCTGAGGTGGCGGCGGGGCTGCATGTGAAGGTGGATGTGGATAACTTTGCGCGGGAGCAGGAGCTGGTGGCCAGGGCTGAGGCGGTGGGGGTGGAGGTGAATCCGCTGAGCAGTTACTGGCTGGAGGAAAGCGGGCTGCCTGTGGATAAGCGGGCAGGGCTGGTGCTGGGGTTTGCGGCGGTGCCGGAAGGGGAGATTGCCGAAGCCTTGTTGAAATTGCGCAGGGTCTGGAAAAGGTAAATGGGGCTGGGAAGCAGCCCCAGCTCTGCATCAAGTGCCGGACTTAATACGGGTCCAGGCGCGCGTCCGCGCCCGTTCGGCCTCACGCGTCAACGGTTTGAGGGTATACAGCTTGGCCATCGCCTCCGCCGTCGGGTACAGGTTCGGGTTGTTGCGAATCGCCGGGCTGACCTTGTCGGTGGCATCCTTGTTCGGGTTCGGGTAGCCGACGAAATCGCTGATCGGCGCGATCACCTCAGGCCGCAGCAGGTAGTTGATGAATGCATGGGCATCCTCCGGGTTGGCCGCGTTCTTCGGAATCGCCAGCATGTCGAACCAGATCGGTGCACCTTCCTTGGGCAGGCGCATGTCCACCACCACGCCATTCTTCGCATCCTTCGCCCGGTTGGCGGCCTGCGAGAAGCTGCCGCTGTAGCCTACCGCCACGCAGATATCGCCGTTGGCGATGTCGGCCATGTACTTCGAGGAGTGGAAATAGGTGATGTAAGGGCGGATCTTCAGCAGCAAGGCTTCGGCCTTCTTGTAGTCCTCCGGCTTGTCGCTGTTGGGTGGCAGGCCCAGATGCTGCAAGGCCAGCGGCAGGATCTCCGACGGCGAGTCGAGCAGTGCGACGCCGCACTCTTTCAGCTTGGCGATGTTTTCTTCCTTGAAGATCAGGTCCCAGCTGTCGACCGGGGCCTGGTCACCGAGCGCGGCCTTGACCTTGTCCGGGTTGAAACCGATCAGGATGGTGCCGTACATGTACGGCACGGCGAACTTGTTGCCCGGGTCGTTGGCTTCGATCAGCTTCATCAGCGCCGGGTCCAGGTGTTGCCAGTTCGGCAGCTTGCTGCGGTCCAGCTGCTGGAACACCCCGGCCTCGATCTGCTTGGCGAGGAACACGTTGGACGGCACGACCACGTCGTAGCCGGAGTTGCCGGTGAGCAGCTTGGCCTCGAGCGCTTCGTTGGTGTCGAAGATGTCGTAGATCAGCTTGACGCCACTGTCCTTCTGGAAGTCGCTCAAGGTCTGCGGGGTTATGTAATCGAACCAGTTAAACACACGCAGGGTGCGCTGCTCGGCGTGAGCGTGCAGGGCACCGGTGAACAGGGTGGCAGCGATGAATGGGGCGAGCAGACGCTTGAGTCGGACCATGATCAGGCTCCTGGCTGGGCGCGCTGGAAGCCTTCCAGCACATTGACTGCGTTGATACCGATTTCTTCCACAGCGTAGCCACCTTCCATCACGAACAGGGTGGGCTTGCCGAGCTGGGCGATGCGCTTGCCCATTTCCAGGTAATCCGGGCTGTCCAGCTTGAACTGGGAGATCGGGTCGTCTTTGAAGGTGTCCACGCCCAGGGAGACCACCAGCACGTCGGCGTCATAGGCGGCGATGCGTTGGCAGGCGTCTTCCAGTGCGGCGCTCCAGGCTGCCCAGTCACTCCCAGCGGGCAGCGGGTAATTGATGTTGCAGCCTTCGCCTGCGCCTTCACCGGTTTCGTCGGCATAGCCGAGGAAGAACGGGAATTCATCCTGGGGGTCGCCGTGGATCGAGGCGAAGAATACGTCGTTGCGCTGATAGAAGATGTCCTGGGTCCCGTTGCCGTGGTGGTAGTCGACATCGAGGATGGCCACCCTGGCGCGGCCCTGGTCAAGGAAGGCCTGGGCGGCAATCGCGGCATTGTTCAGGTAGCAGTAGCCGCCCATGACTTCAGCAGCGGCGTGGTGCCCTGGTGGGCGGCACAAAGCGAAGGCCGAGTGAGCACCTTGCTCAATGGCAGCCTGGGCGGTCAGGGCGACCTGCGCGGCGCTGTAGGCGGCTTGCCACGTACCAGCGGTGATCGGCGCGCCGGCGTCGAAGCTGTAGTAGCCCAGTTCGCCATGCAGGCCGGTTGGCTTGACCTGGCGCAGGGTGCGTGCCGGCCAGGTGAAGGGCAGCAGATCACCGTCGTGACCGAGCGCGGCCCAGCGCGCCCAGGCGCCCTGGAAGAAGTCGAGATAGTCGGCGCTGTGAATGCGCTGCAACGGCGCACGGCCGAAATCAGTTGGCCCCTGGACATCGCCGAGGTTGCGCTTTTTCACTTGTTCGAGGACGTGGTCGGCGCGTGAGGGCATTTCGAAGCAAGGCATCAGCTTGCCGTCGATCAGCTCGCAGCGGCCATGGTGCAGGCGGTGATCATCGGAATAGATCGTCAGCATTTGTTGTTCTCCGGGGGTACTGGCGTGGGCCCATTTTCACGGGCGGCCAGTTGGCAGAGAACGACGCAAACGGCCAAAAGGGGATCGATGTGGCCAAGCTCGTTGGCCACAGCAGGTCAACCGCGGAAGTGGCTGGGGGCGACCCCGCTCCAACGCTGGAATGCATGGCGGAAACTCGCGGTCTCGCTGAACCCCAGGGTCTCGGCGATCCGGTAGATCGGCATCTGCTCGTCGGCCAGCAATTGCTTGGCTCGATCGAAGCGCAGCTCATCGAGCAGTTGTTGATAACTGCAACCCAGCGCCTGCAAGTGCCGGCGCAAGGTCCGCGAGGAACAGTTCATCTGCCGCGCCAGCCCCTCCAGGCCCGGCGCCGCATCCAGTTGCTGCAGCAACAACTGACGGATCCGCCCAAGCCAGGCTTGGCGCCCGGTGAATTCCAGGTTCAGGCGCCGGCAGCGCTCACTCATGGCCTTGTGGGTAATCGGGTCGGCCAGCGGCAATGGCATGTCCAGCCAGCGCCGCTCGAAGGCAAAGGCGTTGTCCTCGGCGTCGAAAGCCAGTGGGCACTGGAAGGCACTGGTGTAGAGACCATGGTAGCTGGGCCGTGGGTGCTCGAAGCGGGCGCCGAGCAGCGGCAGGGTTCGGCCGAGCAGGTCATCGCAGATCACTTTCAACGACACCAGGCAGAACTCGGCATTGAAGGCGGCGAGGGCTGGGCTGTCGTGGTATTCGCTGGCGCTGAACCAGACGCGCTGGCCATCGTCGACCAGGCGCAGCTTGAAGACTGTTCCCAGCAGTGCCGGATAGTGCAGCGCCAGGCGCAGGGCGTCACCCAAAGTGGCACTGGAGAGCAGGGCGTAACCGAGCATGCCGTAGCACGACACATGCATGCGCCGGCCCAGTTCCAGGCCAATCTCCTCGCGTCGGGCCACGGCATTGGCGCACACCTGCAACTCTTGCTGGGTAGTGATGCGTGCGTCGCTATGGCCCAGGTCGGCCGGGCCTATGCCGCTGCCGGCGAGCAACGTTGTCGCCTCGCAGCCTTCTTCCTGGAACAGGTTGAGGATCAGCGAAACCGCGTTGAGGGTGGTCAGGTGGCTGTGCAGCATGCTCGGTCATCCCGTGGGCCTGGGAGGCATTATGGAGCAAATTGTGTGCCGATATCTGGGGCCGCTGTGCGGCCCTTTCGCGGCACAAGGCCGCTCCTACAGGGATCGCGGTCGTCTGTAGGAGCGGCCTTGTGTCGCGAAAGGGCTGCGCAGCAGCGCCAAAATTCATCAGGCAAAAAAAAGGCCCGGAGCGTGCGCTCGGGCCTTTGAAAGGTTGAGAGGTGTCTAGTCCCTCGACCTGGTGAGACTGTTTGCAGCGGCCGGGTTACGCCTTCAGCGGAACCAGACGTGGAGCGATCATGTTTTCCGGACGCAGGATGTCGTCGAGCATCGCGTCGTCCAGCAGCTTCTCTTCACGCACCAGTTCAAGTACGCCGCGGCCGGTTTCCAGGGCAACGCGAGCGATACGGGTGGCGTTTTCGTAGCCGATGTACGGGTTCAGGGCGGTGACCAGGCCGATCGAGTGCTCGACCAGTTCACGGCAGCGCTGTTCGTTGGCGGTGATGCCGACGATGCAGTGCTCGCGCAGCATGTCCATGGCGCGCTGGAGCAGGCGGATCGAGTCGAAGATCTTGTAGGCGATCAGCGGCTCCATCACGTTCAGCTGCAGCTGGCCACCTTCGGCGGCGACGGTCAGGGCCAGGTCGTTGCCCATGATGGCGAAGGCCACCTGGTTGACGGCTTCCGGGATGACCGGGTTGACCTTGCCTGGCATGATCGAGCTGCCTGGCTGACGCGCTGGCAGGTTGATCTCGTTGATGCCGGTGCGTGGGCCGCTGGACAGCAGGCGCAGGTCGTTGCAGATCTTCGACAGTTTGACCGCGGTACGCTTGAGCATGCCGGAGAACAGCACGAAAGCACCCATGTCGGATGTGGCTTCGATCAGGTCGGCAGCCGGTACCAGCGGCTGGCCGCTGATAGTGGCCAGGCGTTGTACGGCCAGGGCTTGGTAGCCCGGGTCGGCGTTGATGCCGGTACCGATGGCAGTACCGCCCAGGTTGATTTCGGTCAGCAGTTCCGGCGCCAGCGAGCGCAGGCGCTGCAGGTCTTCGGTCATGGTGGTGGCGAAGGCGCGGAATTCCTGGCCCAGGGTCATCGGCACGGCGTCCTGCAGCTGGGTGCGGCCCATCTTCAGTACGTGGTCGAATTCCTTGCCTTTGGCAGCGAAGGCCTGGATCAGGCTGTCGAGGCTGGCCAGCAGGGCGTCGTGACCCAGCAGCAGGCCCAGGCGGATGGCAGTCGGGTAGGCATCGTTGGTCGACTGCGCCATGTTCACGTCGTTGTTCGGGTGCAGGTACTGGTATTCACCCTTCTGGTGGCCCATGGCCTCCAGCGCGACGTTGGCGATGACTTCGTTCGCGTTCATGTTGGTGGAAGTACCGGCACCACCCTGGATCATGTCCACCACGAACTGGTCGTGGTAATCGCCTTTGATCAGGCGGGCGCAGGCTGCACTGATGGCCGCGTGCTTGGCATCGCTCAGGTGACCCAGCTCACGGTTGGCGTCGGCAGCAGCCTGCTTGACCATGGCCAGGGCCACGACCAGCTTCGGGTAGTGCGACAGCGGAACACCGGAGAGATGGAAGTTGTTGGCAGCGCGCAGGGTCTGGATGCCGTAGTAGGCATCGGCAGGGACTTCAAGGGTACCAAGCAGATCTTTTTCGACGCGGAACGATGCAGCGGAGGACATGATGGATATCATCTCGATTTTGACCCGGCACATGCCGGAATGGCGCCAATCCTAGGCCTGAAGGGGATTTTGCGGCCAATGCTATTGCACGCTAACCTATGCACAAACGGCATAGTGTTTCATGTGACGCCAATTGACATTCGAGCGTGTTCCATTTTGGTGCACGCCGGGAGAACTGCTTCATGAACCTCGAAAGCAAGTGGCTGGAGGACTTCAGTGCCCTGGCCTCCACTCGCAGTTTTTCCCAGGCGGCCGAGCGACGTTTCGTCACCCAGCCTGCCTTCAGCCGGCGTATACGCAGCCTGGAAGCGGCGTTGGGCCTGACCTTGGTGAATCGTTCCCGCACACCGATTGAACTGACCGAGGCTGGCCAGCTTTTTCTCGTCACTGCGCGCACCGTTGTCGACCAGTTGAGCGAAGTTCTTCGCCATTTGCATCACCTCGAAGGAGGGCAGGGCGAGGTCATCCAAGTGTCAGCCGCGCATTCCCTGGCGTCAGGCTTTTTCCCCCGCTGGGTAGCCCAGTTGCGCAATGATGGTTTGAACATCGCCACCCGCCTGGTTGCGACTAACGTCGGAGATGCGGTGCATGCATTAAGGGAGGGGGGCTGTGACCTGATGCTGGCGTTCTATGACCCTGATGCCGCCCTGCAGATGGATGCCGAGATCTTCCCGTCGCTGCACATGGGCACCACCGAAATGCTTCCGGTGTGCGCAGTGGATGCCGACGGCAAGCCGCTGTTCGATCTTGAAGCCGACAGCAGCGTGCCGCTGTTGGCTTACAGCGCCGGTGCTTTCCTGGGGCGTTCGGTGAACCTGCTGCTACGTCAACGCAATCTGCGGTACACCACTGTCTACGAAACTGCCATGGCTGACAGTCTCAAGAGCATGGCGCTGGAAGGCATGGGCGTCGCCTGGGTGCCCCGTCTGTCGATGCGTGGCGAGCTGGAGCGCGGCGAGCTGGCGATTTGTGGCGGGAGCCAATGGCATGTGCCGCTGGAAATTCGCCTGTACCGCTGCGCCCTGGTGCGCAAGGCCAATGTGCGGCTGTTGTGGCGCAAGCTGGAGTCGGCAGGTGGCCCTGGTGAGGCATCAGCCTGACTGGCACCAGAGCTTGTCGGGTTGGGGGAAAAACTTGTCCCGCGAGACAGCTTGCCCTTTGATCCGACATGTGCTTACAGGGGTGGGCGGGCCGCCCAGAAATACGCTACAATCCCGCGCCTTCGACCGACCCGGTCGATACAGAATCCGTATGACAAGCCACGCCGGCCCACCTGCGTGGCTTGTTGCTTTTAGCGCGCCTGAAGGCGCTTGCAGGAGAGGCTCGACGATGAGTGCACTGGTTGGCGTGATCATGGGCTCCAAGTCCGATTGGTCCACCCTTAGCCACACCGCCGATATGCTGGAAAAACTCGGCATTCCCTACGAAGTGAAGGTGGTTTCCGCCCACCGCACCCCGGACTTGCTGTTCCAGTACGCCGAAGAGGCCGAAGGGCGTGGTATCGAGGTGATCATTGCCGGTGCCGGTGGCGCCGCCCACCTGCCAGGCATGTGTGCTGCCAAGACCCATCTGCCGGTGCTGGGCGTGCCCGTCCAGTCGTCGATGCTGTCGGGCGTCGACTCGCTGCTGTCGATCGTGCAGATGCCTGCCGGCGTGCCGGTGGCCACCCTGGCCATTGGCCGAGCTGGCGCCGTCAACGCTGCGCTGCTGTCGGCGAGCATCCTCGGCGCCAAGTACCCGCAGTACCACGCGGCGCTCAAGCAGTTCCGCACCGAGCAGACCGACACCGTGCTGGACAATCCAGACCCGCGCCAGGCTTGAGGCTGAACCCATGAAGATCGGTGTAATCGGTGGCGGCCAACTGGGCCGCATGCTGGCCCTGGCGGGCACTCCGCTGGGTATGAACTTCGCCTTCCTCGACCCGGCGCCAGACGCCTGCGCCGCCGCGCTGGGCGAGCACCTGCGTGGCGACTATGGCGACCAGGCTCACCTGCGCCAACTGGCCGACGAGGTCGACCTGGTCACCTTCGAATTTGAAAGCGTCCCGGCCGAGACCGTGGCTTTCCTGTCGCAGTTCGTGCCGGTTTACCCAAGTGCCGAAGCCCTGCGCATCGCCCGTGATCGCCTGTTCGAGAAAAGCATGTTCCGCGACCTGGGTATCCCGACCCCGGCCTTCGCCGACATCCTCTCGCAGGCAGACCTCGACGCGGCGGTCGCCAGCATCGGCCTGCCGGCAGTACTGAAGACCCGCACCCTGGGCTACGACGGCAAGGGCCAGAAGGTGCTGCGCACGCCTGAAGACGTGGTTGGCACCTTCGCCGAACTGGGCAGCGTGCCTTGCCTGCTGGAAGGCTTCGTGCCGTTCACCGGCGAAGTATCGCTGGTAGCCGTGCGGGCCCGCGATGGTGAAACCCGCTTCTACCCGTTGGTGCACAACACCCACGAGAGCGGCATCCTCAAACTGTCGGTGGCCAGCGACGCGCACCCGCTGCAGGGCCTGGCCGAAGACTATGTCGGTCGAGTGCTCAAGCAACTGGATTATGTCGGGGTGATGGCCTTCGAGTTCTTCGAGGTCGACGGTGGCCTGAAGGCCAACGAAATTGCCCCGCGTGTGCACAACTCCGGGCACTGGACCATCGAAGGTGCCGAGTGCAGCCAGTTCGAGAACCATCTGCGCGCCGTGGCCGGCCTGCCGCTGGGTTCGACTGCCAAGGTCGGTGAGAGCGCCATGCTCAACTTCATCGGTGAAGTGCCGGCGGTGGACAAGGTCGTGGCCATCGATGGCTGCCACCTGCACCACTACGGCAAGGCTTTCAAGGTCGGGCGCAAGGTCGGCCACGCTACCCTGCGCTGCCAGGACATGGTCAGTCTGAAGGCCAGGATTGCCGAAGTAGAAGCGCTGATCAGCAACTGATCGAACTTCTGCGCAAGGTCTGCCCTCTGAAAATGGCAACAAGCCAAAGCGCTGTCTAGGCTTTGGCTTGTTCCATCTTCACTTCAGAGGGATTGCCATGGGCATCATTGGAACCATCTTCATCGGCCTTATCGTTGGTCTGCTGGCCCGCTTCCTCAAGCCGGGCGACGACAGCATGGGCTGGATCATGACCATTCTGCTGGGTATCGCCGGCTCACTGCTCGCCACCTATGGCGGCCAGGCACTGGGGATCTACCAGGCGGGCCAGGCCGCAGGATTCGTCGGCGCGCTGGTCGGTGCGATCATCCTTCTGGTGATCTACGGATTCATCAAGAAACGTTGAATACTGGTTAGAATGCCCGGCAATTCATCCCGAGTTGCCGAGCATTTTCATGCGTGCCTTTTTCCTCATCCCGTTGCTTCTGGCCAGCACCCTGGCCCATGCCGAACTGCCCGAGACCGACTGGCTGGAGCTGATGCCCAAGTCAGACCAGAAGGCCCTCGAAGCGATGCCCGAGATCGATCACAACTCGCCGGAAGCCAATGGCACCTTCACCGCCAAGGGCGGCCTCAAGCAGAGCAAGGGCCTGCCGGCGGTGATGTATTCGACCAAGACCGTGGCGGCCATGGATGGCAAGGACATCCGCCTGGGTGGCTACCCGGTGCCGCTGGAAAGCGACGCCAAGGGCAACAGCACCTTGTTCTTCCTCGTACCTTACCCGGGCGCGTGCATCCACGTACCGCCACCGCCGCCGAACCAGCTGGTGCTGGTGCGGTATCCGAAAGGCTTGAAGATCGATGATATCTACACGCCGCTCTGGGTTAGCGGCAAGCTGAAGGTGGAGAAGGTCAGCAATGACCTGGCCGATGCGGCCTATGCGCTGGATGCTGGGAAGGTGAGGGTGGTGGAAGACGCCGACCTCTGATTGCCTGTACTGGCCTCTTCGGGGCGCCGAACCGCCGCGAAGAGGCCAGACCTGCCGAAGTAGAATTCAGATCGCTCCGCTGCCGATCCTGACCTGCAACGACCGGCTGGCCCCGGGCTTGAGCTCCACTACATCATCCCAGACATTCGCTGTCTCGATGCACAGCATCCGCTGCCAGCCGTCATCGGCCATGTCTGCCAGCTCCTTGGCCCGCTCGGTCCACGGATTCCAGATCACCGCCGAGCGAGACCCGCTGCAGGTCAAGGTAATCCGCCGCTCCCAGTGCGGGTCGACGATGCTCAGCTTCTGCGGCGTATCCAGGTAGATCCGGTCGGTTTCCCCGGCAAACGCCAACGCACCCTGCTGCTGGCGCTGTTCCCAGCCGGCCAGGGTCTCGATGTACTGCAGCCCCTCGACCCCTTCGACCTGCGCCTGGCGCACGTCGCTGACGGCGAAGTAGCTGTGCAAGGCCTGGCTGATGGTCACGGGGCTGTTGCCCATGTTGCGGCTGTTCAGGGACACGGTGAGATCGTCACCGAGCACGATGTGCAGTTTCAGCTCGACATCATGCGGCCAGTCCGGCAGATCGCCCTGGGCCTCTGGCAGCTCGAAATCGATGTGCAGGTCATCGCCTTTTTCTTCGACGCCCAGCAATTGCCAGTCACGCGTGCGCGCCAAGCCATGGGCGGGAGCCTGCTCGCCACGGTGCATGGCCTGCACGGATGCGGGGTTGCGCTGCAAGTTGCCAAACCACGGCCAGCATACCGGTACACCGGCGCGCACCGATTTGCCCTGGCGGAAGATGGCCTGGTCGCTCAGCCATAGCAGCGGTGGCTCGCCAACACGCTGGTAGCTGAGGATCTGCGCGCCCTGCTGGGCGATCAGTAGTTCGGCGTGGTCGCTGCTGATGCGCCAGCAGTTGAGTTCGCCGTGTTGCTCGGATTCGACCTTGAAGGTAGCCATTGCGCTCGTCTCATTGATTGCCTGTGGGCCTTGGACCCGGTGACGTGCAATGAGTTTACCGCTCGCGAGGCTCAGCGACGAGGCACCGAGCGGGTGCGGCCACTGCCATCGATGGCGACGAATACGAACGTCGCTTCAGTGACCTTGCGCCATTCGCTGGACAGCGGGTCGTCACTCCACACTTCGACCATCATGCGGATCGAGCTGCGGCCGATTTCCAGGGTCTGGGTGTAGAACGACAGTTGTGCACCGACGGCCACCGGCACCAGGAATGCCATGCGGTCGATGGACACAGTGGCTACCCGGCCGCCCGCGACGCGGCTGGCCATGGCGGTACCGGCGAGGTCCATCTGCGCGACCAGCCAGCCGCCGAAGATGTCGCCGAAGCCATTGGTTTCGCGCGGCAGTGCAGTGATCTGCAAGGCCAGGTCACCTTGCGGGATAGGATCTTCTTGTTCGAGCTCAATCATGCGATGGGGCCTCTGACCCGTGACGCTTCGTTGGTGTGGCGCAAGGCCGGGAAAACGATTCAGCTGACAACATACTACGCTGATTCCGCTTCGCGGGGCGCCCATAGGGAAACTCTGCGAAACAGTCTGACCTCAAGCCCGGCGTTTTCGCACAACTTCCCACGGTTAAAGCAACCTTTTCCTACGAGCGGCCAGTATATATAGCCAATCGCCAGGCGACGACCGCGCATTCACGAATATCTGTATGGTTTTTGTATCGCTTTCAGCGCAGCTCGGCAATTTGCTATCTTCGCTGCTCGCCCCAACCCAGAAGCCGCGTGCCAAGCGGCCTGCGTCACCTACAAGAGAACAACGAGCGATGACCTCCGTGCCGAGCAGTATCGAGCAGCCCTCGCGGCCGCTGACCCGCAGTGACTACAAGACCCTCTCACTGTCCGCCCTGGGCGGAGCCCTGGAGTTCTACGACTTCATCATCTTCGTGTTCTTCGCCACGGTGGTCGGCAAGCTGTTCTTCCCGCCTGACATGCCCGAATGGCTGCGCCTGATGCAGACTTTCGGCATTTTTGCCGCCGGTTACCTGGCACGGCCACTGGGTGGCATCGTCATGGCCCACTTCGGCGACCTGCTCGGGCGCAAGAAGATGTTCACCCTGAGCATTTTCATGATGGCCTTGCCGACGCTGATCATGGGCCTGCTGCCGACTTATGCACAGATTGGCCTGTGGGCGCCGGTCCTGCTGTTGCTGATGCGCGTGATCCAGGGCGCAGCCATCGGTGGTGAAGTACCGGGCGCCTGGGTGTTCGTCTCTGAGCACGTGCCGGCACGCAACACCGGCTACGCCTGTGGCACCCTGACCGCCGGCCTGACGGCAGGGATCCTGCTCGGTTCGCTGGTGGCGACCTTGATCAACACCCTCTACAGCGGCGAAGAAGTGGCCGACTATGCCTGGCGTATCCCGTTCCTGCTCGGCGGTGTGTTCGGCCTGTTCTCGGTGTACCTGCGCCGCTGGCTGCACGAAACCCCGGTGTTCGCCGAGATGCAGCAGCGCAAGGCATTGGCCGAAGAGTTGCCACTGCGCGCGGTGCTGCGTGATCACCGTGGGCCGATCATCCTGTCGATGCTGCTGACCTGGATGCTGTCTGCCGGCATCGTGGTAGTGATCCTGATGACCCCGGCGTTGCTGCAGACCATCTATCACGTCAGCCCCACCGATTCGCTCAAGGCCAACAGCCTGGCGATCGTGCTTCTCAGCTTCGGCTGCATCGGTGCCGGCAGCCTGGCCGACCGCTTCGGTGCGGGACGGGTGTTCGTGATCGGCAGCCTGCTACTGCTGGCCAGCTCCTGGACCTTCTACCACAGCCTGCCGACCCATCCTGAGCTGCTGTTCCCGCTGTATGCGCTGACCGGCCTGTGCGTGGGGGTGATCGGCGCGGTGCCGTACGTGATGGTCAAGGCGTTCCCGGCGGTGGTGCGCTTCAGTGGGCTGTCGTTCTCCTACAACGTCGCCTATGCCATCTTCGGTGGCCTGACGCCGATGGTGGTTACCGCGCTGCTCAAGGTCAGCCCGATGGCACCTGCCTACTACGTAGCAGGGCTGTGCGCCGTCGGTCTGGCGGTGGGCCTGTACCTGCTCGCCAACAAGCGCTGATCTGACGGCTGGCACGATCCCTGTGGGAGCGGGCGAGCCCGCGAACACGGGCGCAGCCCGTGCCATACACCGCGGTGCCTGCTTCGCGGGCTGGCCCGCTCCCACAGGGATAGGTGCAGGCTGCTGAACGGATGCGACCCATCTCATGATGGCCTTTCATCCATTTGTCACAATTGAGTCATATCGTATTCATGCGGCCTGCAGATACTTGGCCCCGTTCCATCCAACACCCCAATATTCCTGCTAGGAGCAAGGCATGAAACTGAAGCGTTTGATGGCGGCCCTCACCTTTGCCGCCGCTGGCGTTGCGACCGCCAACGCGGTAGCCGCTGTCGACCCTGCGATCCCGACCTACACCAAGACCACCGGTGTTTCGGGCAACCTCTCCAGCGTCGGTTCCGATACCCTCGCGAACCTGATGACTTTGTGGGCCGAGGCCTACAAGAAGGAATATCCGAACGTAAACATCCAGATTCAGGCTGCCGGTTCCTCGACTGCGCCACCCGCGCTGACCGAAGGCACCTCCAACCTCGGCCCGATGAGCCGCAAGATGAAGGACGTCGAGCTGCAAGCCTTCGAGCAGAAGTACGGCTACAAGCCGACCGCCATCCCGGTCGCCGTCGACGCTCTGGCCGTGTTCGTGCACAAGGACAACCCGATCAAGGGCCTGACCATGGAGCAGGTCGATGCGATCTTCTCGTCCACCCGCCTGTGTGGGGCCAAAGCCGAGGTGAAGACCTGGGGCGACCTGGGCGTGACCGGCGACCTGGCCAACAAGCCGGTGCAGCTGTTCGGCCGCAACTCGGTATCGGGTACCTATGGCTACTTCAAGGAAGAGGCCCTGTGCAAAGGCGACTTCAAGCCTAACGTCAACGAACAGCCTGGCTCGGCTTCGGTCGTACAGGCGATCAGCTCCTCGCTGAACGGCATCGGTTACTCGGGCATCGGCTACAAGACTGCCAGCGTCAAGACCGTGCCACTGGCCAAGAAAGGCAGCACCGAGTTCATTGAAGACAACGAAACCAACGCCCTGAACGGCAAATACCCGCTGTCGCGTTTCCTCTACGTCTACGTCAACAAAGCGCCGAACAAGCCTCTCGCCCCGCTGGAAGCCGAGTTCGTCAAGCTGGTCCTGTCGCAAGCTGGCCAGCAGGTCGTAGTGAAGGATGGTTACATCCCGCTGCCGGCCAAAGTGGTCGACAAGACCCTCGCTGACCTGGGGCTGTCCCAAGCCGGTAACGTTGCAAAAAAGTAAGTAACTGAGGATGAGGCCGGTGCTGAAGCCCGGCCTCTTCCACGACTTCCCCAGTCCGTTGCCAGGGTTCCTGAGCGGCGGGCTTTTTTGCGTCAACTCACTGTCATGTTTTTGTCATACGGGACCGCTAGGGTGTGCGCATGAATGATCTGGCCAATTCCACAATGACCCCAAACTCCCCGCCCGTGCGGATTGACTTCAATACGCCCGAGTTGCAACGCAAGCGCCGCATGCGCGCCCTCAAGGATCGCCTGACCCGCTGGTATGTACTGGTGGGCGGGCTTGCCGTGCTGGCAGCCATCACGCTGATCTTCTTCTATCTGGCTTATGTGGTATTGCCGCTGTTCCAGGGCGCCGAGCTGACTAGCAGGAAGGCGCTGGAGCCGACCTGGCTGCAGCAGGATGCCGGCAAGCCACTGATGATTGCCCTTGAAGAGCAGAACCTGGTCGGCATGCGCGTTTCGGACAAGGGCCAGGCCATTTTCTTCGACACCAAGAGCGGTAACCAGTTAAGCCGCGTCGACCTGCCATTGCCGCCAGGTACGCAGGTCGCTTCTATCAGTGCGGACCAGCCGGGCAGCCCGCTGGTGGCAGTCGGTTTGTCCAATGGTCAGGCGCTGGTGTTCCACCACACCTACAAAGTCACCTATCCGGATAACAAGAAGACCATCACCCCAGGCATCGATTACCCATATGGCCAGGCGCCGTTCGTCCTCGACGAGCAGGGCCGCGCGCTGGAGCATATGAGTGTCAATGTCAATGGCGACACCCTGCTGCTGGCTGGCTCTACGGGTGCGCACCTGCAGGTGGTCGAGCTGTCGCGCAGCGAAAACATGCTGACCGGCGAGACCAGCACCGAGCAGAGCCGTATCGAATTGCCGCAGATGACCGAAGTGGTGAAGAACATCTTCATCGACCCTCGTCAGCAGTGGTTGTATGTGATCAACGGTCGCGCCACCGCCGATGTCTTCAGCCTGCGCGACAAGAGTCTCAATGGCCGCTACAAACTGGCCGAAAGCGCGGACAGCGAAATCACCGCCACCGCTCAGCTGGTGGGGGGTATCTCGCTGATCATCGGCGATTCCAAGGGCGGCCTGGCCCAGTGGTTCATGGCCCGCGACCCGGATGGCGAGCAGCGCTTCAAGCAGATCCGTACCTTCAGGATGGGTAAGGCGCCGATCGTACAGATCGATGCCGAAGAGCGTCGCAAGGGCTTCATCGCCCTGGACAGCGACGGCAAGCTCGGCGTGTTCCACAGCACCGCGCACCGCACTTTGCTGGTCGAGCAGGCCGCCGAAGGGCCTGGCATCCTGGCCCTGTCGCCGCGTGCCAACCGCATCATCATTGAAGAAGGTGGCAAGCTGCTGCCGCTGAGCCTGCGCAACCCGCACCCGGAAATCTCCTTCAGCGCCTTGTGGGGCAAGGTCTGGTACGAGAACTACGACGAGCCCAAGTACGTCTGGCAGTCGACCGCCTCGAACACCGACTTCGAACCCAAGCTGAGCCTCTCGCCGCTGACCTTCGGTACCCTCAAGGCCGCGTTCTACGCGATGATCCTGGCGGCCCCGCTGGCCATCGCTGCCGCCATCTACACCGCCTACTTCATGGCCCCGGGCATGCGCCGCAAGGTCAAGCCGGTGATCGAGCTGATGGAAGCGATGCCGACAGTGATCCTCGGCTTCTTCGCCGGGCTGTTCCTCGCACCTTACCTGGAGGGCCACCTGCCCGGCGTATTCAGCCTGTTCCTGATCATGCCGCTCGGCATTCTGCTGACCGGCTTCACCTGGAGCCGCCTGCCGGAGTCTATCCGCCTGCGCGTCCCGGATGGTTGGGAGGCGGCAATCCTGATTCCGGTGATCCTGGCGATCGGCTGGTTTGCCCTGGCGGTCAGTCCGTATCTCGAAAGCTGGTTCTTCGGCGGTGACATGCGCCTGTGGATCGAGCACTCGCTTGGCCTGCGCTACGACCAGCGCAACGCCTTGGTAGTCGGTATCGCCATGGGCTTCGCGGTCATCCCGAACATCTATTCGATCGCCGAAGACGCCGTGTTCAGCGTGCCGCGCAGCCTGACCCTGGGGTCTCTGGCCCTGGGTGCGACGCCGTGGCAGACCCTGACCCGCGTGGTCATCCTGACCGCCAGCCCGGGCATCTTCTCGGCGTTGATGATCGGCATGGGGCGTGCGGTAGGTGAGACCATGATCGTGCTGATGGCCACCGGCAACACGCCGGTGATGGAACTGAACCTGTTCGAAGGCATGCGCACTCTGGCCGCCAACGTGGCAGTGGAAATGCCTGAATCGGAAGTCGGCGGCAGCCACTACCGCGTGCTGTTCCTCGCCGCCCTCGTGCTGCTGATGTTCACCTTCATCATGAACACCTTGGCCGAGCTGATTCGCCAGCGTCTGCGCAAGAAATACTCGTCGCTTTGATAGAAAGGTAGCGATCCGTGAAAAAGGATTCCCTCAAAGGCTGGTTCAAGAGCGGCGCCCCGGGCGTCTGGATCAGCGGTGGCGCGGTGGCCATGGCGGTGATCATGACCGTCGGCCTGCTGGCGGTAATCGCCGTGCGCGGCCTGGGCCACTTCTGGCCGGCCGACCTGATCCAGGCCACCTACAAGGTGCCGGGCCAGGCCGACCACATCGTCATCGGCGAGGTGGTGCAGAAGGAAGAAGTACCGCGTGCCCGCCTCAAGGGCGCCGGCTTGCCGGTGCCGGACGACGGCCCGGAGTTCATGACCCGTGAGCTGGTCAAGGTGGGTAACCGCGACCTCAACGGCAGCGACTTCACCTGGGTGGTCGGCGAGTGGCTGGTCGACGAGCAGCGCCCGGCTGACCTGATCGCCCTGGAGCGCCGCGAGTGGGGCAACTTCTACGGCTACCTGGTCAGCGTCAAGGAAGAGGGCCGCGTGGTTGCCCAAGGCCCGGCGGCCTGGAACGAGCTGCAAGCCCGCCTGAAGCGTGCCAACCAGCTCAACAGCGAACTGCAAACCCTCGAGAAGAAAGACATCGGGGCCATCAACCATGGCCTCGAGCGCCTGCGCCTGCACGGCCGCAAACTGGAGCTGGACGGCAAGCTCGACGCCACCGCCCAGGCCGACATCGACGCCGAACGCGCCGAGCTGAACAGCCGCTACAAGGCCGTCGAGGAGCGCCTGCTGGGCCTGCACCAGGCCTTCGCCCGTGACAGCCTGGTGGCCCGCGACGGCAACGGCCGCGAAGTGGAAATCAACCTGAGCAAGGTGGTGCACGCCATCCAGCCGAATGCCATGTCCGGCTTCAGCAAGATGGGTACCTATTTCGCCAAGGTCTGGGAATTCCTCAGCGACGACCCGCGTGAAGCCAATACCGAGGGCGGCATCTTCCCAGCCATCTTCGGCACCGTGATGATGACCCTGATCATGGCGGTAATCGTCACGCCGTTCGGCGTGCTGGCCGCGGTCTACCTGCGCGAATACGCCAGGCAAGGCCCGGTGACCCGCCTGATCCGCATCGCAGTGAACAACCTGGCTGGCGTGCCGGCGATCGTCTACGGCGTGTTTGGCCTGGGCTTCTTCGTCTATGTACTGGGCGGCTCGATCGACCGCCTGTTCTTCCCTGAGGCGCTGCCCGCGCCGACCCTGGGTACCCCGGGCTTGCTGTGGGCTTCGCTGACCCTGGCGCTGCTGGCCGTGCCGGTGGTGATCGTGGCCACCGAGGAAGGCCTGGCGCGGATTCCACGGACCGTGCGCGAAGGCTCCCTTGCCCTGGGTGCGACCAAGGCCGAAACCCTGTGGAAGATCGTCCTGCCGATGGCCAGCCCGGCGATGATGACCGGCATGATCCTCGCCGTGGCCCGTGCCGCCGGTGAAGTGGCGCCGCTGATGCTGGTGGGTGTAGTGAAGCTGGCGCCATCGCTGCCGCTGGACGGCAACTACCCGTACCTGCACCTGGACCAGAAGATCATGCACCTGGGCTTCCACATCTACGACGTCGGTTTCCAGAGCCCTAACGTCGAAGCTGCGCGGCCGCTGGTATATGCCACCGCGCTGCTGCTGGTGCTGGTGATCGCCACCCTCAACTTGTCGGCGGTGTGGATCCGTAACCACCTGCGCGAGAAGTACAAGGCGCTAGACAGCTGAGCCTGGATTGCAAGCGTGCCGCCTGCCAATCGGCGGCCCTTTGAAACGAATTGATAGCGTATGGAGTTGACCATGCAGCATGATTCCCATACCCACGGCATCGACATGTCTGCCCTGGGTCGTGACAAGCAGGGCCTGCGCCTGGCTGAAGAAACCGTGGCCATCGAAGTGCCGGGCCTGAGCCTGTTCTACGGCGACAAACAAGCCCTGTTCGACGTGCAGATGAACATTCCCAAGCAACGCGTGACCGCCTTCATTGGCCCGTCCGGCTGCGGCAAGTCGACCCTGCTGCGCACCTTCAATCGCATGAACGACCTGGTCGACGGCTGCCGCGTTGAAGGTGCCATCAACCTTTACGGCAACAACATCTACCGCAAGGGCGAAGACGTGGCCGAGCTGCGTCGCCGGGTCGGCATGGTGTTCCAGAAGCCCAACCCGTTCCCCAAGACCATTTACGAGAACGTGGTCTACGGCCTGCGTATCCAGGGCATCAACAAGAAGCGCGTGCTCGATGAAGCCGTGGAATGGGCACTGAAGGGCGCCGCCTTGTGGGACGAGGTCAAGGACCGCCTGCACGAGTCCGCCCTGGGCCTGTCCGGCGGCCAGCAGCAGCGTCTGGTGATTGCCCGTACCATCGCCGTGGAGCCTGAGGTGCTGCTGCTCGACGAACCGTGCTCGGCGCTGGACCCGATCTCGACGCTGAAGGTCGAAGAGCTGATCTACGAACTGAAGTCCAAATACACCATCGTCATCGTGACCCACAACATGCAACAGGCGGCCCGTGTTTCGGATTACACCGCGTTCATGTACATGGGCAAACTGGTCGAATTCGGTGATACCGACACCCTGTTCACCAACCCGGCGAAGAAGCAGACCGAAGACTACATCACCGGTCGTTACGGCTAGCAGCCCTGCGGCTCCTGTGGAGCGGGCGTGCCCGCGAAGCAGGCGCCGCGGTGTGTGGCACCGGCTTCGCCGGTGTTCGCGGGCAAGCCCGCTCCCACAGGGAATGAGACGAACCACTTGATGCTTGCAGCTTGCTGCTTCGCGGAGCGAAACGATGATCAACAAAGAAAGCCTTACCCACCATATTTCCCAGCAGTTCAACGCCGAACTCGAAGAGGTGCGCAGCCACTTGCTGGCCATGGGCGGCCTGGTCGAGAAGCAGGTGAACGATGCCGTCACCGCGCTGATCGAGGCCGATTCGGGTCTGGCCCAGCAGGTGCGTGAAGTCGATGAACAGATCAACCAGATGGAGCGCAACATCGACGAGGAATGCCTGCGCATCCTCGCCCGTCGCCAGCCGGCGGCCTCCGACCTGCGCCTGATCATCAGCATCTCCAAGTCGGTGATCGATCTGGAGCGCATTGGTGACGAATCGACCAAGATCGCTCGCCGCGCCATCCAGCTCTGCGAAGAAGGCGAGTCGCCGCGCGGCTACGTCGAGGTGCGCCACATCGGCGACCAGGTGCGCAACATGGTGCGCGATGCCCTCGATGCCTTCGCCCGCTTCGATGCCGACCTGGCACTGTCGGTGGCCCAGTACGACAAGACCATCGACCGCGAGTACAAGACGGCCCTGCGTGAACTGGTCACCTACATGATGGAAGACCCGCGCTCGATCTCGCGGGTGCTCAGCGTGATCTGGGTGTTGCGTTCGCTGGAGCGGATCGGCGACCACGCGCGAAACATTTCGGAGCTGGTGATCTACCTGGTGCGCGGCACCGATGTCCGTCACATGGGCCTCAAGCGCATGAAGGCTGAAGTCGAAGGCTCTGTGGGGGATGCGGCCGAAAGCGCTAATGTTCCGGGCAAACCTGACGATAAATAAGATTGCTCCCGAGCATCGACGCCCGGCCCGTGCCGGGCGTTTGCGTGTGTGGCAGAGCAATCAGCAGGCACCCGCGAACGATGCGAAGAAGTCCCGGCGTGACCCTAGAGTTGGCAAGTGGCCACCATTGCGCGGTAGGCTAGTCGGGTTCAAGAGGAGTATCGATGAGTAAAGTCAATGTGCTGGTCGTGGATGACGCGCCGTTCATTCGTGACCTGGTCAGGAAGTGCCTGCGCAATGCTTTCCCGGGCATGGTCATCGAAGACGCGGTCAATGGTCGCAAAGCCATGGCCATGCTGGCCAAGGAGCCGTTCGACCTGGTGCTGTGCGACTGGGAGATGCCGGAGATGTCTGGCCTTGAGTTGCTGACCTGGTGCCGTCAGCAGCCCGAGATGAAGGACCTGCAGTTCATCATGGTGACCAGCCGTGGTGACAAGGAGAACGTGATCCAGGCCATCCAGGCCGGCGTCTCCGACTTCGTCGGCAAGCCGTTCACCAACGAGCAGCTGCTGACCAAGGTGAAGAAAGCCCTGAGCAAGATCGGCAAGCTGGAGAGCCTGATGGCTGGTGCACCGGCACGGGTGAATTCGGCCTTCGCCAACGACTCGTTGAGCGCACTGACCGGTGGCAAGCCTGAAGCGGCCAAGGTGGCGGCACCTGCTGCTGCCGCGGCGGCCAAGCCTTTGCTCAATGCGCCGAAGCCACAGACGGCCGCGGCTGCGGCGGCCCAGGTCGGGCGGGGGCAGGGTCAGCTGCGCCTGGCCAGCGGCACCCAGCCCTGCGTGATCAAGGCGCTGAGCCTCAAGGAAGCGTTACTGGTGGTGCGCCGCAGTACAACGCTGCCACAGGTGCTGGAGGGCGCAGTGCTCGACCTGGAGCAGGGTGAGAACGCGGAAGTGGCGCGCCTGAACGGCTACCTGCACGCCATCGCGGCGCTGGAGCCCAAGCCAGAAAGTGACTGGCTGCAGCTGACCTTCAAGTTCGTCGACCAGGATGCGCAGAAACTCGACTACCTGTCGCGCCTGATTGCCCGTGGTACACAGCAGAAGCATTTCACGCCCGGCGCCTGATCAAGGCCATACACAAAACCCTGTGGGAGCGGGCTTGCCCGTTCCCACAAGGTCTGCATCAACCTGCCGGGTTCTTCCGACCGGCTGCAATACCGCTCTCAAATCCCGCTGCTAGTCTTCGACAGACCATATCTGTCAAAAAGCCACCATCATGCTAGCCGCCGCCCGCTTGCTGCTTTTCTGTGCCTTGCTTTCGGCCTCGGCGTCGAGCGTGGGCATGACGATCTACAAGACCGTCGACAACACCGGCGTGGTCTCGTACTCCGATCGCTACAGCCCGGGGGCGAAGACCTTCGAGCTGAGCGAGCCGATCCTCGATCACATCGATGGCAAGGTGCGCCTGCAGGCCGAAACCTTCCCCGGCGGTGTGCGCTTCATGGTGCGCAACGACCTGTACGTGCCGATGCAGGTAGAACTGCGGATCGACAAGCTGAGCAACGCTTTCGGTGGCAACCAGCCGCGCAACATACGCGCCGTGGTGGGGCCACGTTCGAGCAAAGTGCTGAGTTCAGTGCTGGCGGCACCCGGCGGCAAATTGCAGTACGCCACAAGCTTTCAGTACGCCATGGGCGACCCTGGCCAGCGCTCTCTCGCCTACCGCTACCCGTTCCCCTGGAAGGGCGGGCCATTTCGCCTGACCCAGGGGCCCAATGGCCGTTTCAGTCACTTCGGCCCCAGGAGCCGCTATGCGATGGACATCGCCATGCCGGAGGGCACGCCGATCATTGCGGCCCGCGGCGGTATGGTGGTGAAGGTCGAGAATGGCCAGAGCGGCCGAGGCAGCAACCCGGCAGGCAATTTCGTGCGGATTCTGCACCCCGACGGCACCATGGGCGTTTACCTGCACCTGATGCAGAGTTCGGTGGTGGTTCGCGAAGGGCAGCAGGTGGTCGTAGGGCAGGCCCTGGCGAAGTCGGGCAATACCGGTAACAGCACCGGGCCACACCTGCATTTCGTGGTACAGCGCAATGTGGGGCTGGCGCTGGAGTCGATACCGTTCCAGTTCGACCGGCCGCTGGGCGGGTTGCCGGACTTCACTGCCGGCAACCCCTAGGGTCAGTCGAGCTTGAGCACCTTGGCCAGGACGATCTTCGGCCCTTTCATCTTCTTGATGATGATGCGCAGGCCTTCGACTTCCAGCACTTCCTCTTCTTCAGGCACGCGCTTGAGGGTCTCGTAGACCAGGCCGGCGAGGGTTTCTGCCTCGATGTGGTCGAGGTCGACACCGAGCAGGCGCTCGACCTTGAACAGCGGCGTATCGCCACGTACCAGCAGCTTGCCGGGCTGGTAGGCGAGGATGCCGCGTTCGGTCTTGCGGTGTTCGTCCTGGATGTCACCTACCAGCACTTCCAGCACGTCTTCCATGGTCAGGTAGCCGATCACCTTGCCGTCGGCTTCCTCTACCAGCACGAAGTGCGCGCCGCCTTTGCGGAACTGCTCGAGCAACTGGGCCAGTGGCATGTGCCGCGATACCCGCTCCAGCGGGCGAGCCAGATCGTCCAGGTCGATGGTTTCGGGCAGGTGCTCGAGTTCGGCCAGTTCCAGCAGCAAGTCCTTGATGTGCAGCAGCCCGGTGAATTCTTCGCGCTCGGCGTCATACACCGGGTAGCGGCTGAACTTGTGCCGGCGGACCAGGGCGAGGATTTCCTTGAGCGGGGCATGGGCGTCGATGCTGACCATGTCCTCACGCGAGTTGGCCCAGTCCACGACTTCCAGCTCGCCCATTTCCACGGCCGAGGCAAGTACGCGCATGCCTTGGTCGCTCGGGTCCTGACCGCGGCTGGAGTGCAGGATCAGCTTGAGTTCTTCGCGGCTGTAGTGGTGTTCGTGGTGCGGGCCTGGCTCACCCTGGCCGGCGATGCGCAGGATAGTGTTGGCGCTGGCGTTGAGCAGGTAGATGGCCGGGTACATGGTCCAGTAGAACAGGTACAGCGGCACGGCGGTCCACAGCGACAGCAGCTCGGGCTTGCGGATCGCCCACGACTTGGGCGCCAGTTCGCCGACCACGATGTGCAGGTACGAAATGACGAAGAAGGCGACAAAGAACGACACCGCCTTGACCACTTCAGCGCTGTCCACGCCCAGGTAAGCCAGCAGCGGTTCGAGCAGGTGGGCGAACGCTGGTTCACCGACCCAGCCCAGGCCCAGCGAGGCGAGGGTGATGCCCAGCTGGCAGGCAGAAAGGTAGGCGTCGAGCTGGTTGTGTACCTTGCGCAGGATGCTGCCGCGCCAGCCATGCAGTTCGGCAATGGACTCGACGCGGGTGGCGCGCAGCTTGACCATGGCGAACTCGGCGGCAACGAAGAAACCGTTGAGCAGCACCAGCAGGAAGGCAAAGATGATCATGCCGAAATCGGCGAATAACGAGGCGAGGCTGATACCAGGGGAAGGGTCCATGATGGGGTTTTTACGGGGTCCGTCTTCGAGGGAGAGAAAAAAAGTGCCAGCTCTTGCTGGCACAGGGGATCCAATGTAGCGGCTGGGGCAGCAAAAGCAAAGGGCTGCAAAGCTGCCCCTGGTACCTCAGGCTTTGCCGTTGGCCAATTGTGCTGGCCCGAAATGACAGGTGAAGGTACTGCCATGCCCCGGCACGCTGCTGATTTCCAGCTTGCCGCGATGGCGCATCAGCACGTGCTTGACGATCGCCAGCCCCAGGCCAGTGCCGCCAGTATTCGACGCACGGCTGGAGTCGACCCGGTAGAAGCGTTCGGTCAGTCGGGGCAGGTGCTTGGCTTCGATACCCACCCCGGAATCCTGCACCGACAGGTGCGCGCCGTGCTCGTCAGCCCACCAGCGGATGCGGATGGTGCCTTCATCCTGGGTGTACTTCACGGCGTTGAACACCAGGTTGGAGAAGGCGCTGCGCAGTTCCGACTCGCTGCCCTTCAGGCGCAGCCCTGGCGCCGCTTCCAGGGTGATTTTCTGGTTACGTGGCCCGGACAGTGCCTGGGCATCCTGCTTGATCGCAGTGAGCAGGGCATCGACCGCCACCGGCTGGTTATCCGACGGGTAATCGGTGGCTTCCAGCTTGGCCAACAGCAGCAGGTCGTTGAGCAGGGTCTGCATGCGTGATCCCTGCTGGGTCATCTGCTGCAGCGCCCGGGCCCAGCGCGGGTTGACGTCCTCGACGTTGTCCAGCAGGGTTTCCAGGTAGCCGGTGATCACCGTCAGCGGTGTGCGCAGCTCGTGGGAGACGTTGGCAACGAAATCCTTGCGCATCTGCTCCAGCTGATGAATGCGGGTGACATCGCGCACCAACATCAGGTGCTCATTGTTGCCGTAGCGGGTGATGTGCAGCTGTACGCGCAGGCGGTCGTTGATCGGCGAGGGGATCTCCAGCGGTTCGACGTAGTTCTGCGCCTCGAAGTATTCCTTGAAGCGCGGGTGGCGTACCAGGTTGGTGACCGGCTGGCCGCCGTCCTGTGGGGTCTTGAAGCCCAGCAACGTCTCGGCGGCACGGTTCCACCACTCCAGGTTGCCATCGCTGTCGAGCATGATCACCGCATCGCGCAGTGCCGCAGTGGACTCCTGCACCCGGTCGATCACCGCCTGCAGGCGCCCGCGCACGCGCTGGTCGCGGCGTTGCAGGTGGTAGATGCTGTCGAACACCTCACCCCACAGGCCGTAGCCATCGGGCGGTGCTTCGTCGGGCTGATGGTTGCGCAGCCAGTCATGCAGGCGCAACAGCTGCTTGAGTGTCCAGCCCAGATAGAGCGCCAGGCCGATGGCCAGGCTCCAGCCGTAATAGCCGCTGACCAGGCCGCCGATCAGGCAGACAGTGATCAGCAGCAACAGGTGGCGAATCAGGGTCGCGTGCCAGTTCTGGTTCAATTGACGGTCCTTGTACAACGACGTGCAGCTTGGCGCTTGTCGGCTCGATCAGCTCTTGGTCGAGAAGCGGTAGCCAGTGCCCCGGACGGTTTGTACCAGATTTTCGTAGGCCTCACCCAGTGCCTTGCGCAGGCGACGGATGTGTACGTCGACGGTGCGCTCCTCGACATACACATTGCCGCCCCACACTTGGTCGAGCAGCTGGCCACGGGTATAGGCGCGTTCCTGGTGAGTCATGAAGAACTGCAGCAGGCGGTATTCGGTAGGGCCCATCTCGGCCGGCTTGCCGTCGATGGTCACGCGGTGGCTGATCGGATCGAGCAGCAGGCCGCCGACTTCGATCGGCGCTTCACTGTCGCTTGGGCCCGTGCGACGCAGCACGGCCTTCAGCCGGGCTACCAGTTCACGCGGCGAGAACGGCTTGGTGATGTAGTCGTCGGCGCCGACTTCCAGGCCCTGGATCTTGTTGTCCTCTTCGCCCTTGGCAGTGAGCATGATGATCGGGATGTCGCCGGTCAGCTCGTCGCGCTTGAGGCGGCGTGCCAGCTCGATGCCGGAGGTGCCGGGCAGCATCCAGTCAAGCAGGATCAGGTCCGGCTTGCGGTCGACGATGATCGCGTGGGCTTGCTGGGAGTTCTCGGCTTCCAGGCAGTCATAGCCGGCCATTTCCAAGGCGACGGCGATCATCTCGCGAATCGGTGCTTCGTCGTCGACGATCAGAATGTTTCTGCCAACCATGCTCAAAACCTCTCCCGGGAATCGTGTCTTGGCCCGCATTAGATAACGGAATTATTGCAGCTGTGTGACAGGGTGTTGGCCGTTCTGGCGACATTCCATGACTGGGCTAGGCTTCACTGGGCCGCCGTGGCGGCAAACAACACGCATTTCACCCCCGAATCTATGGTGAATCCAATGACACGACATACGCTGAGCTGGATGGCCTTGTTCGCTGCATTTGCGCTACCTGGAGTGGCTTCAGCCGACCATGGCATGACAGAAAATGGCATGTTGGTCGACCACAACAAAATGACGCTGTACACCTTCGACAAGGACGCCGGTGGCAAGTCGATGTGCAACGGTGATTGTGCGAAGAACTGGCCACCCTTGATGGTCAAAGATGGCGAGAAGGCCGAAGGCAAGTGGACGCAGATCAAGCGTGACGACGGCAAGATGCAGTGGGCCTATGACGGCAAGCCGCTGTACACCTTCAAAAATGACATGAAGGCCGGTGAGACGAAAGGTGATGGCATGAAAGAAGTCTGGCACGTCGCCAAGCCCTGAAGCCCGCCTCTTGACGCTATGGGAGCGGGTTTACCCGCGAATGCTGTGCAGCCACCCTTGCATTCGCGGGTAAAACCGCTCCCACAGTGACGCTGAACCTCAGCGCAATGCGTAATCCAGCACCACCCCGATGAACACCAGCAACCCCGCCCAGTGATTGTGCAGAAACGCCTTGAAGCACGATTCGCGGTCCAGCCTGCGTGTCGACCAGTATTCCCAGGCAAAGCACGCCGCCGCCCCCAGCAACCCCAAGTGGAACCAGCCACCCAGCTCGAAGCGGCTGCCCGCCAGCAGCAGGCAGCCCAGCGACAGCAGCTGCAGGGTCAGGATAATCGCCCGGTCCGCCTCGCCGAACAGGATCGCGGTCGATTTCACCCCGATCTTCAGGTCGTCGTCGCGATCCACCATGGCGTAGTAGGTGTCGTAACCCACTGTCCACAACAGGTTGGCGATGTACAGCAGCCAGGCACTGGCGGGCAACTCGCCACCGGCCGCGGTAAAGGCCATGGGAATGCCCCAGGAATACGCCGCACCCAGCACCACCTGCGGGTAATAGGTGTAGCGCTTCATGAATGGGTAGCAGAACGCCAGCGCCACCGCGCCGAACGATAGCCAAACGGTCCGGCTGTTGGTGCACAGCACCAGCAGGAAGCTCACACCGACGAGGATGGCGAACAATGCCAGCGCCTCGCGCGACGTGACCCGGCCGCTGGCCAGCGGCCGGTCGGCGGTGCGTTTGACATGGCCATCGACCTTGCGGTCGGCGAAGTCGTTGATGCAGCAACCTGCGGCGCGCATCAGCACCACGCCCAGGCCGAAGATCAGCACGTTGGCCAGGGTCGGCGAGCCGTGCCCGGCGATCCATACCGCTGACAGGGTCGGCCACAGCAGCAGATAGATGCCGATCGGCCGATCCATGCGGCTGAGCTGGACAAAGTCCCAGGCCCGGGGGTGCAGGCGGTTGAGCGACTTGAGCAGGTGCAGGTACATCAGCGGTTCTCCTCCTTGGCCGCTTGCCACAGTGTAGGCAGGAAAACCTCGGCCACCAGCAGGTCGAGGCCGTTACGGGCGAAGCGTGAGCGGCGCCCCCAGAGCCCAGCTTGCGCGGCATCGGCTGGCAGCCAGCCTTGTGGATAACGGCACACCTCGATCGGGTGGCGGATGAATGCCTGGTCACAGAACAGCAATTCGCCCAGCGAACGGCTACCCAGGGTTTCCAGGTCCAGCCCGCCGCGTTCCAGGGCGCTGCGGCTGGCCACGCTGCGGGCAAACACCCAAGGTTGGCCATGCCCGCGCAGGAACACCTCGCGCACCCAGCCTTCGGCACCTGGCGCAAGGTTCAGGGCCACGCATTCGTCATCGCGCAGCGGTTGCCAACCTTCGAACAGGGGGGTGACGCTGAAGTGTCCCTGGGACAGCTGGGTGAGGCGGCGAGTCAGGGAGCCTTCGTCGAACAGCCAGTCCAGGGTTGGCTGGTCGATTTCAGGGGCCAGCTGTGAATACGGCAGCCACGCGACAGCGGCTGCTTGCGGGGATTCGTACGACACGTCGGTATGCTTGATTACAGCCAGAGAGGCGGCGAGCTTAGCATGATTGCCCTGAGTGCTTGCATAATGCCTGGCTAGAACAAAGCCTGATCGACACCGAGGAAAATGACCTGATGAAAAAGTGGCAGTGTATTGTCTGTGGCCTGATCTATGACGAAGCCGAAGGCTGGCCGGATGATGGCATCCCGCCTGGTACCCGTTGGGAAGACGTACCGGCAGACTGGCTGTGCCCTGACTGCGGCGTGGGCAAGAGCGACTTCGAAATGATCGCCATCGGCTAAAAAGGAAGGCAGCGCATGACGTCCCCCGTGGTGATTATCGGTACCGGCCTGGCCGGCTATAACCTGGCACGTGAATTTCGCAAGCTCGATGGTGACACGCCGCTGCTGCTGATTACCGCCGATGATGGCCGGTCCTACTCCAAGCCCATGCTCTCCACGGGCTTTGCCAAGCAGAAGGACGCCGATGGCCTGTGCATGGCTGAACCTGGCACGATGGCCGAGCAGCTCAAGGCCGAGATCCGCACCCATACTCGCATCAGCGGTATCGACCCGGGTCACAAGCGGCTGTGGGTCGGGGAAGAAGCGATCGATTATCGCGACCTGGTGCTGGCATGGGGGGCGCAGACCGTTCAGGTGCCAGTCGAAGGTAATGGTGCCGGGCGGATTTTCCAGATCAACGACCTTGAAGATTATGCGCGCTTCCGTGCCGCGGCGGCGGGCAAGCAGCGAGTGCTCATTCTCGGCGCCGGCCTGATCGGGTGCGAGTTTGCCAACGACATGCGCTTGGGCGGTTTCGAGGTCGATGTGGTGGCACCTTGCGAGCAGGTGATGCCGACCTTGTTGCACCCGGCTGCCGCCGCTGCCGTGCAAGCCGGCCTGCAAGGGCTGGGCGTACGGTTCCACCTCGGCCCGGTGCTGACCCGTCTGCAGCAGGCAGGAGAGGGGCTTGAGGCGCACCTGTCCGATGGACAAGTGATCGTCTGCGACCTGGTGGTCTCGGCCATCGGCCTGCGCCCGCGTACCGACCTTGCCGCTGCTGCCGGCTTGCAGACCAACCGCGGCGTGGTAGTGGACCGTCAGCTGCGCACTTCGCACAGCAACATCTTCGCCCTTGGCGACTGTGCCGAAGTCGACGGTATCAACCTGCTGTATGTGATGCCGTTGATGGCCTGCGCTCGTGCCTTGGCGCAGACCCTGGCCGGTAACCCTACCCAGGTCAGCTACGGGCCAATGCCGATTACCGTGAAGACCCCGGCTTGCCCGCTGGTGGTATCACCGCCGCCGGCCGGCCGTGAAGGCAATTGGCAGGTCGAAGGGCAGGGTAGCGATCTGAAATTGCTCTGCCATGCCGCCGACGGCCAGTTGCTCGGCTATGCCCTGACCGGGAGCGCCGTCACGGAAAAACTTGCGCTGAATCGGCAGCTGCCCGCTGTCATGGCGTAAATAGCTGACGTTCTGTCGGATTTATCCTGTTGTTGCCAGCACAATGGCCGCCCAGATACTGGCGCGGCCTCGGTGGGCGTGCCATTCTCAGTTCCGTCTGCCGCAGATTAGAGCCTGCGGTGCCTTGAACGCTGCTTCATGGCAGCACGGCATAACAACAAGAAATCCCGTCAAAGAGGCTTCACTATGCGTAAACCAGAACTCGCCGCTGTCATTGCCGAAAAGGCTGACCTGACCAAGGAAAAAGCCAACCAGGTGCTGAACGCCATTCTCGACAGCATCACCGGTGCCCTGGACAAGGACACGGTTACCCTGGTCGGTTTCGGTACCTTCGAAAAACGTCATCGTGGTGCCCGCACTGGCAAGAACCCGCAAACCGGCCAACCGGTGAAGATCAAGGCCAGCAACACCGTTGCCTTCAAGCCTGGCAAGAACCTGCGCGACAGCGTCAACACCCCGGCCAAGCCAGCCAAGAAAAAGTGATCGACTGCTGACATCCAGAGTCATCAAGCGGGCGCCTCAGGGCGCCCGTTATGCATTCTGGAGGCTAAGTGTCGCGAACTTGCGTACTCAGTCGAGGAAAAGGATAAACTGCGCTCCTCAGTCATTTTTTATTCGAGGCGCGTTGATGAAGTTTCGCTTTCTTCTCTGGGCCATGGGGCTGCTGATGGCCAGGGCCAGCCGCAACAACCCGGCGTTTCAGCAGCAACTCAAGGACAAAGACCTGGTTTTCCAGATGCAGACGCTGGACGGCAAGGTAGCGCGGCACTTCATCGTCAGCGGTGAGCGCATCAGCAGCAAGGGCGGCAGCCATCCGCAGCCGGCCTTCGCCATCGCCTTCAAGGATGCCGCCTACGGCTTTGCCACGATGCAGGCGGGCAACAAGCAGCTTGCGTTCATGCAGGGCATCCAGGACAAGAACATCCAGATCAAGGGCAATCCGGCGCTGGTGATGTGGTTCCAAGGGCTGATGAAGTACCTGAAACCGAAGAAGAAAGGTTGAAATCGTCGGGGGCTGCTCTGCAGCCCTTTCGCGACACAAGGCCGCTCCTACAGGCATACGCGATTCCTGTAGGAGCGGCCTTGTGTCGCGAAAGGGCCGCAGAGCGGCCCCAATGTTCTCAATGCGGGGCGTTGAGCTGCGACGCCAGATCCCGCAACAAGGCCTCGGCCTCGAGCACCTTGTTCACCACTTCTTCCGCCTTGTCCCGGGTGATCCCCAGGCGCTCCAGCAGTTCCTCGGGAATCTGCTCCTGAGGCCCCGAGCCGATGCCCCGCGAGCGCAGCAGTCGGGTCGCCAGGCACACCAGGTTCGGGTAGGCCGAAAACTCGCCGTCATACGTCGGATCATGCTGGAAACGCAGCGCGGTCGACAGCTCTTCGGGCATGTCCCAGAGCTTCATCAGCCAAGCGCCGATCTGCTCGCGGCTGATGCCCAGCAGGTGTTGTTCCACGTAGGTGTGGCACAGGTGCGGGTTGACCTCGAGGTGGCGGCAGATCAGCGAGAAATGCGGCGGGAACACGTGCGCCAGCAGCAGGTAGCCGAAATTGTGCAGCAGCCCCGCCAGGTAGGTCAGGCCAGCCTCCGGACGCTCGGCACGTGGCATGGCGCGGGTCAGGCCTTCGATGATGGCCGCGGTGTAGATCGACTGCTGCCAGTACGGCGTGGCCTGCTGCGGATGGTCCTTGGGCAGGCTCAGGGTTTTGCCCAGCGCCAGGCCGAGTGCCAGGTTGATGACCAGGTCGAAGCCCAGGACGCGGACGATGGCGTCTTCCACCGAACGGATCTTGCCGGGTGAGGCGTAGTAGGGCGAAGCGGCCCAGCTGACCACCTGGGCGGCCAGCGCCGGGTCGGTTTCGACCACGCCGGTGATGTCATCGATGCTGGCATTGGGGTCGACCCGCAGCTTGATGATCTTTTGCGCCGTATCGGCCAGTGGCGGGATCTCGATGGTTTCTTCCAGGCGCTTCTGGATACGCCGGGCCGTGAAGGCCTGGACCGCCAGGGTGATTTCCCTGGAATCGTCATCCGGGCGATCGAGGTTGGGGCGGATGTCGCGCACGGGCTGGCCGAAACTGCCGGCGCTGGCCTTGGCGAGCATGCGCTTGAAGTCATTACGGTGAATCTTGAGCAGCAGGCCGGCTTCGCCGGACTGGATGAACAGGTGTTCGGGGTCAAGCAGTTTGCCTTCGTACAGGCAAGGCGAGCTGGTCAGGGCCGGAATGGCCGGCAGGGCCTTGAGCTTGTGCTTGTCGAGCATCTGCCTCAGGCGTGGCAACGGCACGGCCTTGAGCTTGCGACCGGTCAGCTCTTCAAGGCGGTTGAGGTCCAGGAGCTTGCTCTGCGGGAACAGCACCAGCAGGGCGCCAATCTCGTCATCGAGCAGGATCGCCTGCACCCGAGACGCGGCGGGCAGCGCTGGATGTTCCGCCACCTCTTCAAAGGCAACGTGCAGCTTTTCGAGCAACAGCCGGATTACAGACGGTGCGTGCGGGGTTGCAGTGTCCAGGGCAACTTCAGTCATGGTCTGTATCCATTCGTTCTCTTAAACGCGAAGTATAACCAGCCTGTTGGCAAAGCTGGATCCATTCTGGGACGGGCGTCACACCTGCCCATATTGTTGACCGTGGCGCAGCCAGCGGTCTAGCAGCGGGCTGACATGGTCGGGCCAGCGCGCCAGCAACGCCTGGGCCGCATCACGCACCGCCGGCAGCAAGTCGGCGTCGCGCATAAGGTCGGCGACCTTGAACTGCAGCAGGCCGGTTTGCCGTGTGCCGAGCATTTCGCCCGGCCCGCGCAATTCCAGGTCTTTCTCGGCGATGATGAAGCCATCATTGGTTTCCCGCATGATCCCCAGGCGTTCGCGGCCAATCTGCGACAGCGGCGGGTGATACAGCAGCACGCAGTGGCTCACCGCGCTGCCACGGCCAACCCGGCCACGCAGCTGGTGCAACTGGGCCAGGCCCAGGCGCTCGGGGTTTTCGATGATCATCAGGCTGGCGTTGGGCACGTCTACGCCGACCTCGATCACCGTGGTGGCGACCAGCAGTTGCAGGTTGCCTTGCTTGAACTCGGCCATGACCTCGGCCTTTTCTGCCGGTTTCATGCGGCCATGGATCAGGCCTACGCGCAATTCGCCGAGTGCACTGCCAAGCTCTTCAAAAGTGCTTTCGGCCGCCTGGCAGGTCAGCTCTTCGGATTCCTCGATCAGCGTGCACACCCAGTAGGCCTGGCGCCCCTCGGCGCAGGCGGCGCGGACCCGCTCGACCACTTCGAAGCGACGGCTGTCGGCGACCAGTACGGTATTTACCGGCGTGCGCCCTGGTGGCAGTTCGTCGAGTACCGAGGTATCGAGGTCGGCATAGGCGCTCATGGCCAGGGTGCGCGGGATCGGCGTGGCAGTCATGATCAGCTGGTGCGGGCACAGCTCGCCGGCCACACCTTTCTTGCGCAGGGCCAGACGTTGCTGCACGCCGAAGCGGTGCTGTTCGTCGATGATTGCCAAGGCCAGGTGCTTGAAACGAACCTCTTCCTGGAACAGCGCGTGGGTGCCGACCACCATTGGCGCGCCGCCGGCGATCTGTTCAAGGGCGCTGGCGCGGGCCTTGCCCTTGAGCTTGCCGGCCAGCCAGGCGACTTCGATACCCAGAGGCTCGAGCCAGCGCTTGAAGGTGATGTAGTGCTGCTCGGCAAGGATCTCGGTAGGCGCCATCAGCGCCACCTGGTAACCAGCTTCCAGGGCCTGCAGTGCGGCAAGGGCGGCGACCACCGTCTTGCCGGCGCCGACGTCGCCCTGCACCAGGCGCATCATGGGTTCGTGCTGGCTGAGGTCATAGGCGATTTCGTTGGCCACCCGTTGCTGTGCCCCGGTCGGCTGGAAACCGAGATTGGCCAGGTACTGCGCTTGCAGGCGCCTGGCCTTGGGCAGTACCGGCGCACGCAAGCTGCGCAGGCTCTCGCGCAGGCGCTGTTGTGACAGCTGGTGGGTCAGCAGCTCTTCGAAGGCCAGGCGGTGCTGGGCCCAGTGCTGGCCTTCGGCGAGCTCGTCGAGGTCGGCGTCGGCTGGCGGGTTGTGCAGGTAGCGGATGGCATCGTCCAGCGGTGCCAGGTGGTAGTCGCGGGCCAGCTCGTCGGGCAGCCAGTCGGGCAGGCTGCGCGGCCCGAGCATGCCCAGGCTCTGTTGGCAGAGCGCGCGCAGGCGCTGTTGGGTAAGGCCTTCGGTGGACGGGTAGATCGGCGTCAGGGTCTGTTCGACCGGTGGTGGCGGCTCGTCGCCATTCAGTGCACGGTACTCGGGGTGGTAGATCTCCAGGCCCGAGGCGCCGGGGCGGGCTTCGCCGTAGCAGCGCAGGTGGGTGCCGCGCTTGAGGCCTTCCTTCTGCGCATTGCTGAAGTGGTAGAAGCGCAGGCTCAACACGCCTGTGCCGTCACCCAGGCGCACCACCAGGCTGCGACGCTTGCCCATGGTCACGTCGGCACCGCTGACCACACCCTCGATCACCGCATCCTGGCCCGGGCGCAACTGGCCGATCGGCACCACACGGGTACGGTCCTGATAGCGCAGGGGCAGGTGAAACAGCACATCCTGCAGGTTCTCCAGGCCGACCTTGGCGAGCTTCTCCGCCATGGCATCGCCTACGCCCTTGAGCGCGGTGACCGAAACCTTCGACAGCTCAGTCATGGATCAGGCCGGTTGTTCCACAGGCGGCTTGGCCACCGAGCAGAGGCGGATCGAGTCGGCAAGGATCTCGATCGCCTTCGGCCGCGGGAAGCTGGCGCGCCAGGCGATGGCGACGGTACGGAATGGCGCAGGCGGGGTGAGCGGACGCACTTCGATGACGCCGGGCGCATAATGATGGCTATGTACGGCCGACAGCGGCAGGATGGACACCCCCAGGCCGGAAGCGACCATGTGGCGGATGGTTTCCAGCGAGCTGGACTCGACCGTGGTGTGCTTGGAGCCTTCGCCACCTTTGTTCAGTGTCGGGCAGGCTTCCAGCACCTGGTCGCGGAAGCAGTGGCCCTCGCCGAGCAGCAGCAGGCTCTTGTCGTTGAGCATTGCAGTGTCGATGGTCTTTTTCGCCGTCCAGGGGTGGTCGGCTGGCATCAAGGCACAGAACGGCTCGTCGTACAGTGGCAGGGTCAACACGTCCGCTTCGTTGAACGGCAGGGCAATGATCACCGCGTCCAGTTCGCCGTTGCGCAGCTTCTCGCGCAGCACGTGGGTGAAGTTTTCTTCGATGTACAGCGGCATCTGCGGTGCAACCCGGTGCAGCTGTGGAATCAGGTGCGGGAACAGGTACGGGCCAACGGTATAGATGGCGCCGACCTTGAGCGGGGCGGTCAGCTGGTTCTTGCCGGCCTGGGCCAGCTCGCGAATGCCCTGGGCCTGCTCCAGTACCTTCTGCGCCTGGGCCACGATGCTTTCGCCGACCGGGGTCAGGCGCACTGCACTTTTGCTGCGCTCGAAGATCAGCACGCCAAGCTCGTCCTCAAGTTTTTTCACGCCGACCGACAGGGTCGGCTGGCTGACGTGGCAGCGCTCGGCAGCATGGCCGAAGTGCTGCTCCTGGGCGAGCGTGACGATGTAGCGTAATTCTGTGAGGGTCATAACGTGCGTCCATGAAGTTGCGGCCCCAGCATAGCGGCTGCAATCGATAGACGCACGTTATCAGACTTGCCGATTTGTGACAGAAACAAAACTATCAGCGACGGTCCAGCGAGTAGACGAACGGTGCCACGACTTCGATCGTGCCATTGGTCAGCAGCTCGGCTGGCGGCTTCGGTACCGTACCGGCGCGGCGGATCATTTCCAGGGTTGCCCGGTCCAGGGCCGCGCTGCCGGAGCCGCCTGCCATGGAGTAGGACACCACCTTACCTTCGGCGTCGACCACGAAGCGCAGGCGGTTGATGCCTTGCAGGCCTCGGCGGCGAGCGTCTTCCGGGTAGCGCTTGTACTTCGCCAGGTGGCGCAGCAGGTCGCTCTGCCAGGTTGGCAGCGCCTGACTGTTGGCGGCGATGCTTGGCGCCGGTGCCGCCGACTTCTGCGGCGGCGTGTTGCTTGGCGGTGTGTCAGCTACCTGTTCTTTGGCCGGTGGCTCATCTTTTGGCGGCTCAGGCTTCTTCTCAGGCTTCGGTGGCTGAGGCTTGGGCTTCGGCTTGGGCGGCTTGGCGATGGCGATCTTCGGTTTCGGTGCCTCTACCAACTTTGGCAGCGGCGGTTCTTCGACCGGCGCCGGCGGCTGTGGGGCGGCTTTCGGTGGTGGCGGCGGCGCGGGTTCGGGCAGTGGTGCCAGCTCGACCATCATGGCTGCCGGCGGCAGCTCGATGGCCTGGGGTACTGACCAGTTGAGCGTCAGCAGCACGGCGACCGCATGCACACCCAGCACGATTGCCAGGCTGCCACCGTAGCGCGCCACGTTTGAGCGCGTTTTCGTCATTTCTTGGCTGCCGTCTCGAGACCTACCAGACCGACCTTGAGGTAGCCGGCCGCGCGCATGTTGTTCATCACTTCCATCAGGTCACCGTAATCCACGCCCTTGTCGGCCTGGAAGAAGATGGTGGTTTCCTTGTCGCCCTTGGTCTTGGCGTCGAGCATCGGGCCAAGCTGTTCCGGGGCAGGGACCTGATCGTCGCCGACATACAGCTTCTGGTCGGCCTTGACGCTGACGAACACGGGCTTTTCAGGCCTCGGTGCCGGCTTGGCGGTCGAGGCCGGCAGGTCGACCTTGATGTCGACCGTGGCCAATGGGGCTGCGACCATGAAGATGATCAGCAGCACCAGCATCACGTCGATGAACGGCGTAACGTTGATTTCGTGGTTTTCGGCGAGGTCGTCGCCACCTTCGTTGAGATGCAGGCCCATGGTTTACCCCACTTTCACCATGTGCGGGGCGGCGCGGTCGCTGCCCTGATGGTCCAGGTCACGGCTGACCAGCAACAGTACCTGGGCGGAGGCGTCAGACACCTGCGCCTTGTAGCCGGCGATGGAGCGGGCGAAGACGTTGTAGATGACCACGGCCGGGATCGCTGCAACCAGGCCCAGTGCGGTGGCCAGCAGAGCCTCGGCGATGCCTGGGGCGACGACGGCCAGGTTGGTGGTCTGGGTCTTGGCGATGCCGATGAAGCTGTTCATGATGCCCCACACGGTACCGAACAGCCCAACGAACGGCGCGGTGGAGCCGATGGTGGCGAGTACGCCGGTGCCGCTGCTCATGGTGCGGCCGCTGGCAGCTACCAGGCGCTCCAGTCGGAAGCTGACGCGCTCCTTGATGCCTTCTTTCTCGCGGGCATTGGCCGACAGGCGCATCTCTTCGAGGGCATCGTGGACCAGGGTATGGGCCAGGGTACCTTCAGTGTTGGCGACGGTGCTGGCTTCTTTCAGGCTCACCGACTTCTTCAGGGCGGCGATCTCGCCACGCAGGCGGCGCTTGGCGCCCATCAACTCGAAGCCCTTGGCGATCCAGATGGTCCAGGTGATGATCGAAGCGATGGCCAAGCCGATCATGACGGCTTTGACGACGATATCTGCGTTCTTGTACATGCCCCATGGGGACAAGTCATGGGCCATGCCCAGCGAGGTGTCTTCAACCAGTTCCTGCACGGCCGGGTCGGCGGAAGCAGGTGCTGCGACCGGGGTGGTGGCCTGGCCTTCTGCAGCAGCGGGTGCCGGGGTTGCTGGCGCGGTGGCAGCGGCCGGGGCGGCGGCGTTGGCGGCAGGCTCATCGGCCATGGCTACCGGGGCCAGCACCAGGCTGAACAGCAGCGCGGCGATGGCGCGCCAGGCGCGCGACGGGGTTGGCGAAGCGGAAAGTTGAATACGTGTCATGCTGGCCGGACCTGATGAAGAAGAAAGTGAGCGTTCTCCAGGGCCTCGATATAGGCCGAGAACAGATAGGGCTGCCATTATTGCAAGTAATTCTTGTTAACAAAAGTAATCTTGTTGCTTTTTTCACCCGCGGTCTAGCCGCCTATCGTGTAATACGGCTAGCCTGATCCTTTGGTCTAGGGAGTTTTATGATGTCAGGCCTTTCCGCAATTATCGTGGGATGTGGTGATGTAGGTGGCCGTTTGGCCCGCCAGCTGCTGGCCAAAGGCTGGCAAGTCAGTGGTTTGCGCCGCTCGGTCGCGCAGCTGCCCGAGGGCGTTGCGGCCATTGCTGCTGACCTGTCCGACCCTGCGATCCCACAGGCATGGCCACAGCGCTCACCGGATTACCTGGTGTACTGCGTCGCCGCCAGCCAGCATGACGAGGCGGGTTACCAAAGCGCCTACGTCGATGGTTTGCGCCATGTGCTGGCGTGGTTGGCCGAGCGCGGCCAGCGCCCGCGGCGTTTGCTGTTCGTCTCCAGCAGCAGCGTGTTTGCGCAAAAGGACGGTGGATGGATCGACGAAACCGCGCCCACCGAACCTGAAGGTTATTCCGGAAAGGTAATGCTGGAGGCCGAAGGGCTGGCGCTGGCAAGCGGCATTCCTGCCAGTGTTATTCGCCTGACCGGCATCTATGGCCCGGGTCGCGAGTGGCTGCTGAGCCAGGTGCGCCAGGGCTATCGGGTGGCGGAGGAGCCGCCGCTGTATGGCAACCGGATTCATGCCGAGGATGCGGCGAGCCTGATGGCGTTCCTGCTGCAGGCCGATGCCGATGGCGTGGTGCTGGAGGAGTGCTACATCGGTGTCGACGACGACCCGGCTCCGCTGGCTGATGTGGTGGCCTGGCTGCGGGGGTACATGGGGATTACCGAGTGGTCTGATGAGCAGCGGGTGCGCCGTACCGGCAGCAAGCGTTGCAGCAATGCCCGGGTGCGGGCGCTGGGCTGGGCGCCGGAGTATCCGAGCTACAAGGAGGGCTATGCCGCCATACTGGCAGGCAAACGCTGAAATCTAGAGGCCTGGCGCGGTTCGTGTAGGAGCGGCCTTGTGTCGCGAAAGGGCCGCGCAGCG
Organism: Pseudomonas sp. NBRC 111130; assembly: GCF_001320485.1. Classification (NCBI taxonomy): domain Bacteria; kingdom Pseudomonadati; phylum Pseudomonadota; class Gammaproteobacteria; order Pseudomonadales; family Pseudomonadaceae; genus Pseudomonas; species Pseudomonas sp. NBRC 111130. Next base: position 10,660 of record NZ_BCBG01000015.1, on the reverse strand, counting down.
GCCCCGGCATTGTATGCGGCGAAGCTGAGATCCTGGGGCCGCTTCGCAGCCCTTTCGCGACACAAGGCCGCTCCTACAGGAGTGGCGTTTCAGTCGCGTTCCAGCACCCACTGCTGAGCACCGGCCGCCAACTGCGGAATCTCGTCGGCCTGGGCAGTGTTCACCGCCTGGTAAATTGCCAGCTTGTTGCCGTCACGCTTGAAGATGAAAGGTGCGCCGCGCTGGTTGCGCTCCAGCCACAGGCTGTCGTTGTTGCCACCCATGCTGGCGCAGTCGCCGGCCAGGCACAGGGCGAAACGGTCCGGGCCTGGCAGGCCGGTGACGTTGCCAGTATCGCTGAAGCGGACAGTGGCGCCCTTGCCCTGGCCTTCGATGATCTTCCAGTCGCCACCGAGGTAAGCCTGGTACAGCGCCTTCTCGAAGCTGCCGCCCAGAGGCGCATTGCCGGGCTGCTCGGCGCGCACGAAGGTCTGCTCTGCACCGCTCTGGGTGGTGGCTTTCAGCTCATCGCCATCCAGTTCGAGCTGTTCGGTCTGGCCGCCCTGGAAGCTGGCCTGCCATTGCTTCTGGTTGGCGATCAGCTGGCCATCGGCCGCCTCGAAACCATTGCTGTAGCTGGCCTGCTGGTGGGCGACATCGAGTTTCCATTCGAACACCGGGCCGTGCTCGTTCAGCGCCTGGCGCAGGCTACCGCCTTTGCTGGCGGCCTTGATGGCGGCCTGGTTGATCCAGGTGCCGTTGAAATCTTCGGGTTTGTGGCTGGCGCAGCCGCCCAGAAGCAGGGCTGCCAGCGCGAGAGGCAGTGCTTGACGCATGACGGAATAACCTTGCAGAGGAGGGGTGACGGGCAGGGCGCCCGTCACCAGGGGCATCATTCGATGACCAGGATGGCGTCCATTTCGACCTGGGCGCCTTTTGGCAGTGCCGCAACGCCGATGGCAGCGCGGGCTGGGTAGGGCTGTTCGAAGTAGCGGCCCATCACCTCGTTGACCTTGGCAAAGTGGCTCAGGTCGGTCAGGAAGATGTTCAGCTTGACGATGTCCTTGAACGAACCGCCTGCCGCTTCAGCCACGGCCTTGAGGTTCTCGAACACCTGTACTGTCTGGGCTTCGAAGCCTTCGACCAGTTCCATGGTCTTAGGGTCCAGCGGGATCTGGCCCGACATGTAGACGGTGTTGCCGGCCTTGATCGCCTGGGAGTAGGTGCCGATAGCGGCAGGGGCCTTGTCGCTGTTGATTACGGTCTTGCTCATGATGACTCCTTGCGGTTGGCGGACTACGTACGCATGCGGGTGATGCGGACCACGCCGGTCAAGGTACGCAGCTTCTTGATCACACGTGCCAGGTGCACACGGTCGTGCACGCTGACCACCAGTTGGACCACGCTGATACGGCCGTCGCGTTCGTCCATGCTGATCTTCTCGATGTTGCCGTCGGCAGCGTTGACGCTGCTGGCCAGCAGGGCGATCAGGCCGCGCTGGTGTTCAAGCTCGACACGCAGCTCGACGTTGAACTCGCCTGCGATGTCCTTGGCCCACGAAAGCTGTACGCACTTCTCGGGGTTGTGGCGAATTTCGCTGATGTTGCGGCAGTTTTCCAGGTGCACGACCATGCCCTTGCCCGCTGACAGGTGGCCGACGATCGGGTCACCCGGGATCGGCGTGCAGCACTTGGCGTAGCTCAGTACCAGGCCTTCGGTGCCGCGGATCGCCAGCGGGCCTTCCGGCGCCGGCAGCTGTTCGCCTTCGGCCGACAGCAGGCGGCGGGCGACCACGTAGGCCATGCGGTTGCCCAGGCCGATGTCTTCGAGCAGGTCTTCGATCAGCTCCAGGCGATATTCGGCAAGGATTGCCTGGATACGCTCCTGGGGGATCTGCTCGAGGCTGCTGTCGAAGCCGGTCAGCACCTTGTTCAGCAGGCGCTCACCGAGGCTGATCGACTCGGAGCGGCGCTGCTGCTTGAGGGCATGGCGAATGTGCGTGCGCGCCTTGCCGGTGACCACGAAATTGAGCCAGGCCGGGTTTGGCCGTGCGCCTGGGGCGCTGACGATCTCGACCGTCGAGCCGCTCTGCAGCGGTTCGGACAGCGGTGCCAGGCGTCGGTTGATGCGGCAGGCGATGCAGCTGTTGCCGACGTCGGTGTGCACCGCATAGGCGAAATCGACGGCGGTGGAGCCTTTGGGCAGCTCCATGATCCGCCCTTTGGGCGTGAACACGTAGACCTCGTCCGGGAACAGGTCGATCTTCACGCTCTCGATGAATTCCAGCGAGTTGCCAGCACGCTGCTGCAGCTCGAGGATGCCCTTGACCCACTGGCGGGCCCGGGCATGGCTGCCCTTGGGCTGCTCGTCTTCGTTGGACTTGTACAGCCAGTGCGCGGCGATACCGTTGTTGGCCATCTCTTCCATCTCGCGGGTGCGGATCTGGATTTCGATGGGCACGCCGTGCATGCCGAACAGCGTGGTGTGCAACGACTGGTAGCCGTTGGCCTTGGGAATTGCGATGTAATCCTTGAAGCGACCGGGCAGCGGCTTGTACAGGTTGTGCACGGCGCCGAGCACGCGGTAGCAGGTGTCGACCTTGTCGACGATGATGCGGAAGGCGTACACGTCCATAATCTCGTTGAAGGCGCGGCGCTTGCCACGCATCTTCTTGTAGATGCCATAGAGGTGTTTCTGCCGTCCGCTGACCTCGCCCTCGATCCCGTCGGCGGCCAGGCAATTGGCCAACGAATGCTCGATCTTGGCGACGATCTCTTTACGGTTGCCGCGTGCGCTCTTCACCGCCCGGTGGATCAGCGACGAACGCATCGGGTGCATGGCTTTGAAGCCGAGGTCCTCGAACTCCACGCGCACGGTGTGCATGCCCAGGCGGTTGGCGATGGGGGCGTAGATCTCGAGGGTTTCCTTGGCGATGCGCCGGCGTTTTTCGCCAGACAGCACTTCCAGGGTGCGCATGTTGTGCAGGCGGTCAGCCAGCTTGACCAGGATCACGCGGATATCGCGGGCCATGGCCATGGCCATCTTCTGGAAGTTCTCGGCCTGCGCCTCGGCCTTGGTTTCGAAGTTCATCTGGGTCAGCTTGCTGACCCCGTCGACCAGCTCGGCCACGGTCTCGCCAAACTGCTGGCAGAGAGCTTCCTTGGCGATGCCGGTGTCTTCGATCACGTCGTGCAGCATGGCCGCCATCAGGCTCTGATGGTCCATGTGCATGTCGGCGAGGATGCTGGCCACGGCCAGCGGATGGGTCACGTAGGGCTCGCCGCTGCGGCGGCGCTGCCCGTCGTGTGCCTGTTCGGCGTAGAAATAGGCGCGCCGAACCAGGTTGACCTGTTCGGGCCCCAGGTAAGTCGACAGCCGTTCGGCTAAGGCTTCTATGCCCGGCATGGTTTCACCTCTTGCCGAGGAAGAGGGCCTTGTGCCGCGCGACGTCGACAGGGCATCGATCAGACAGCCTCGTTGGACTCGTCCTCGAACGCGGCGAAGACCGGATCCTCGGTAACGATCTCTTCGGCGGCGATGAACTCAGGGGTCACGATACCTTCGGCGATTTCGCGCAGGGCGACCACGGTCGGCTTGTCGTTTTCCCACGCTACGCGGGGCTCTTTGCCGCCGGTAGCCAGCTGACGGGCGCGCTTGGTCGAGAGCATGACCAGCTCAAAACGGTTATCCACGTGTTCCAGGCAGTCTTCAACAGTTACGCGGGCCATGGTCTTCCTCAGTAGCAAATGCGGTAGGCGTGCAGCCCAATATGGGCAGGCGGACTCGATAGTTTAAAAAATCACCAGCCATTAGGGAAGCGCTGTTTTGTCGGGTGGGCACCTTCGAGCCCGGCGTCTGCTTCTTCGCGGGCAAGCCCGCTCCCACAGGAATGATGCGTTGCTCACCAGCGTCGCGCACCCCGTGGGAGCGGGCTTGCCCGCGAAAGGGCCGGAACAGACAGCCTGAACATATGATCCTGACGATAACCTCAGAGCATCGCATCCCGCAACCGCGGCGTCAGCTCCTCGAACAAGGTCTGCACCGAGCGCAACGCCCGGCAATCCGGCCGGGTCAGCAGCCACAGCTGGGTATCGCAGCCTGGCAGAGGCCCGCTCAACGCGTCGACCCCGGGCAAGGCATCGACCATATAGTCCGGCAGGGCCGCCACGCCCAGTCCGGTGCTCACCAGCTGGGCGATGGTCGACATGCCGCTGCACTGGTAGCGTGGGCTCAGCCCCGGGTACTGCTGGTTGCGCCAGACCACGGTAGGGTGATCCTGCATCGAGTCGTCCGGGGCGATCCACGGCACGCTGCCGGCCGACTCGTTCAGGCGCTCGCGCCACTGCGGCTGACCGCAGATCACATAAGATGTGGAGCCCAGGCAACGACCGACCAGGTGCTCCGGCGGCGTGTTGGTCAGGCGCAGGGCGATGTCGGCATCGCGGCGGCTGAGGTTGGCGAAGGTATTCGAGGTGCCCATCTCCAGCGACAACGCCGGGTAGTTCGGCATGAACGCTGCCAGCGCCGGCAGCAGCAGGCTGTGCATCACCGCCTCGGTGCAGGTCAGGCGCACGGTGCCGCTGACCACTTGCTCGCCGCTGGTCATGGCGATGCGTGCGGCATCCAGCGCCTGCTCGGCGCGCTCTGCCTGCTCTGCCAGGGCCTGGGCCGTGTCCGTCGGCAGGTAGCCTTTGCGGCTTTTCACGAACAGCGCGGTGCCCAGCGCCGACTCCAGCCGGCGAATCGAGCGGAACACGGTCGACACGTCGACCTTGAGCAGTTCGGCGGCCTTGGCCAGTGAGCGCCCGCGTTCCAGTGCCAAGACCAGAGAAAGGTCGGCGTGGGTAATCTGATATTGCATTGGTGCACGCTCTGCTTGCCGAATTGCCAATGTCTGTTGCATGAGGGCCATTTTATAGTGAAACGGCCCCCGGGAATCAATGCGCCCGGTCGGGTAACCAGTCCCCACGATGGGAAAGTGAAAAGAACAACAGCTGCAACCATCGTCGCCCTTGAGGCGCCAGCCGTATCCCCACATCGCCGCAGCAAATCATAGGATGTAAGCCATGACGTCGGTCACCCCGTGCGCCAGTACTTCCAGCGAGATGAATGACTTCCTCCAGGCCCATCCGGATACGCAGTACGTCGATCTGCTGATTTCCGACATGAACGGCGTGGTACGCGGCAAGCGCATCGAGCGCGCCAGCCTGCACAAAGTGTACGAGAAAGGTATCAACCTGCCGGCCTCGTTGTTCGCCCTCGATATCAATGGCTCGACCGTGGAAAGCACCGGCCTGGGCCTCGATATCGGCGACGCCGACCGCATCTGTTACCCGATTGCCGGCACGCTCTGTAATGAGCCATGGCAAAAGCGCCCGACCGCGCAGCTGCTGATGACCATGCACGAACTGGAAGGCGAGCCGTTCTTTGCCGACCCGCGCGAGGTGCTGCGCCAGGTGGTGAGCAAGTTCGACGCCATGGGCCTGGATATCTGCGCCGCGTTCGAGCTGGAGTTCTACCTGATCGATCAGGACAACCTCAACGGTCGCCCGCAACCGCCACGCTCGCCGATTTCCGGCAAACGCCCACAGTCGACCCAGGTGTACCTGATCGACGACCTCGACGAATACGCCGATTGCCTGCAGGACATGCTCGAAGCGGCCAAGGAGCAAGGCCTGCCAGCCGATGCCATCGTCAAGGAAAGCGCGCCGGCGCAGTTCGAAGTCAACCTGCACCACGTTGCCGACCCGATGAAGGCCTGCGACTACGCGATCCTGCTCAAGCGCCTGATCAAGAACGTCGCCTACGACCATGAAATGGACACCACGTTCATGGCCAAGCCCTACCCGGGCCAGGCGGGCAACGGCCTGCACGTGCACATCTCGCTGCTGGACAAGAAAACCGGCAAGAATATCTTTGCCCATGACGACCCGCTGCAAAGCGACGCCCTGCGCCACGCCATCGGTGGTGTGCTGGAGACCATGCCGGCGTCGATGGCCTTCCTGTGCCCGAACATCAACTCCTACCGCCGCTTCGGTGCGCAGTTCTATGTACCGAACGCGCCGAGCTGGGGCCTGGACAACCGCACCGTGGCCGTGCGCGTACCGACCGACAGCAGCGAGAACGTTCGTATCGAGCACCGCGTGGCCGGCGCCGATGCCAACCCATACCTGATGCTGGCGGCCATCCTGGCCGGTATCCACCATGGCTTGACCAGCAAGATCGAGCCGGGTGCACCAATCGAAGGCAACTCCTACGAACAGCTGGAGCAGAGCCTGCCGAACAACCTGCGTGACGCCCTGCGTGCGCTGGATGACAGCGAAGTCCTCAACCAATACATCAGCCCGGACTACATCGATATCTTCGTGGCCTGCAAGGAAAGTGAGCTGGCCGAATTCGAAGTTTCGATTTCCGACCTCGAGTACAACTGGTACCTGCACACGGTGTAAGCCCATGAGCGCAATTGCGGTCCCCTTGATCGGTATCAGTGCCTGCCGCCAGCAGGTCGGGAAGAACTCGTCGCATACGGTGGGCGACAAGTATGTGGAGGCCGCCGGCTTCGCCGGGTTGCCACTGATCCTGCCGGCGCGCGACGGCGGCAGCGACACGCAGGCGCTGCTGGCCCGGCTCGACGGCATTGTTTTTACGGGCTCGCCTTCAAATATCGAGCCGCATCATTACAATGGCGCCGCCAGCGTCGAAGGGACCCGGCACGACCTTGCCCGTGACCGGCTGACCCTGCCGTTGCTGCAGGCGGCGATTGCCGCTGGTGTGCCGGTGTTCTGCATCTGCCGTGGCTTCCAGGAACTGAACGTGGCCCTGGGCGGCAGCCTGCATCAGCGAGTGCAGGCGTTGCCTGGCTACATGGATCATCGTGAACCCGAGGATGCACCTCTTGAAGTCCAATATGGCCCTGGTCATCCCGTCAGCATTGCGCCTGGCGGGTTGTTCGAGCGCCTGGGCCTGGCTGCGCAGTTCGAGGTCAACTCGTTGCACAGCCAAGGTATCGACCGCCTGGCCCCGGGCCTGCGGGTCGAGGCACGGGCCCCCGATGGCCTGATCGAAGCGGTGTCGATGCCTGACGCGCCGGGCTTTGTGCTTGGCGTGCAGTGGCACCCGGAATGGCGTTTCGCCGACAACCCGGTCTCCCGGAGCCTGTTCCAGGCGTTCCGCGAGGCCTGCATTGCCCATGCTGCACGGGAGGCCTGACAGCCAGTCAGCCAAAAGTCCGGGATGACTGACCCCCGCCAGCGCGCTTTCAATGAGTGGAAGCAGGCCCTGGGAACAGGGCTTGTGAAAACAATTCCAATAGTTACGGCAAAAACTCATGAGCAATTACACAGAAGCCGGCCGCCCACCCGATGTGGCCGACTCGGGCAGCACCCAGCGCAGCAAAGGCCTGGCCAAGGGCCGTCTTGGCCTGCTGGCCAGCGTGGTGCTGGGCATTTCCACCATTGCCCCGGTCTACACGCTGACCGGCGCCCTTGGCCCGACCGTACGTGAGGTCGGCGCTCATCTTCCCGCCGTGTTCATCGTTGGCTTCTTGCCGATGCTGCTGGTTGCCCTGGGCTACCGCGAGCTGAACTCGGCCGAGCCGGACAGTGGCACTTCGTTCACCTGGTCGGCCCGTGCCTTTGGCCCGATGATCGGCTGGATCGGTGGCTGGGGGTTGGTGGTTGCCACAACCATCGTGCTGTCCAACCTGGCGGGCGTTGCTGTCGACTTCTTCTATCTGTTCCTCAGCCAGATCACCGGCCAGCATGAGCTGGCGGCGTTGGCCGACAACCTGTTGATCAATGTGACCACCTGTTGCGTGTTCATCGCCATGGCGGTATGGATCTGTTGTCGCGGCATGGCCACCACCATGACCGTGCAGTACGGGTTGGTGGCACTGCAGCTGATGGTACTGCTCGGCTTTGCCTTCGCGGCCTTTGGCGGCACCACCGCACCGCCGCCGCTGGAGTTCGATTTCGCCTGGTTCAACCCGTTCGGTGTCGAGTCGTTCTCGGCCTTTGCGGCGGGGCTTTCGCTTTCGATCTTCATTTTCTGGGGCTGGGACGTCTGTCTGACCGTCAGCGAAGAGTCGATCGGCAGTGACGAGGTTCCGGGCAAGGCTGCCACCTGGACCGTGTTGTTGATCCTTGGCCTGTACTTGGTCACCGCCATTGCCACCTTGCAGTTTGCCGGCATCAGCGAGCATGGCCTGGGCCTGAACAACCCGCGCATCCAGGAAAATGTGTTTGCCCACCTCGCCGGCCCGGTGATGGGGCCGCTGGCGATCCTGATGTCGATCGCCGTGCTGGCGAGCACCGCAGCGTCGCTGCAATCGACCTTTGTGTCACCGGCGCGCACGCTGTTGGCCATGGGCTACTACGGCGCGGTGCCGCAGAAATTCGCCAGCGTCTGCCCGCGTTCGCAAACCCCGCGTTACGCGACCATCTGCGCAGGCGTGGCGGCAGGGCTGTTCTACGTGACCATGCGTACCCTGAGCGAGAACGTGCTGGCTGACACCATCACGGCGCTGGGGATGATGATCTGCTTCTACTATTCGCTGACCGCGTTCGCCTGCGTCTGGTACTTCCGCGACAGCTTGTTCGGCAGCCTGCGCCACTTCTTCATGCGCGGCCTGTGCCCGCTGGTGGGTGGGGTGATCCTGTCGGTGATCTTCGTGCGCACGGCCATCGACAGCGCCTCGCCGGACTTCGGCAGCGGCTCGCATGTGGCGGGGCTGGGGTTGGTGTTCGTGATTGCGGCGATCATTTCGGCACTGGGGATCGTGCTGATGATGATTTCGCGGATGCGTGCGCCGGCCTACTTCCTCGGGGCGACCCTGCGTCAGCAGGCCACCTTGCCACTGCAGGACTAATGCTGGGGGCGCTTTGCGCCCCTTTCGCGACACAAGGCCGCTCCTACAGGAGATCGCATCAGTCCATATTGACGCGATCCCTTGTAGGAGCGGCCTTGTGTCGCGAAAGGGCTGCAAAGCAGCCCCCTTCGGTCTATCAGGCGAGCAGTTCTTTCAGCAGTTCGCTGTTGCCCTGCTGCTGTTTCTTCAGCAGCAGCCGGTTGGCCACGAACACCGCCTTCAACTCCTCCAGTGCCACATCGAAGTCGTCATTGATGATGACGTACTCGTACTCGTCGTAGTGCACCATCTCGCTGACCGCTTCCTTCATGCGCCCGGCGATGATCGCTTCGCTGTCCTGGCCACGGCCATCCAGGCGCTCGCGCAGGGCCTGCTGGCTCGGCGGCAGGATGAACACCGAACGTGCCTCGGGCATCAACTTGCGCACCTGCTGGGCACCTTGCCAGTCGATTTCCAGGATCAGGTCATTGCCCCGGTCCAGCACCTCCTGAAGCGCGCTGCGGGAAGTCCCGTAGAAGTTGCCGAACACTTCGGCGTGCTCAAGGAAGTCTCCCTTGGCGATCAGCGCCTTGAACTCGTCATGGCTGACGAAGTGGTAGTTCACGCCGTGCTCTTCGCCCGGGCGCATGGCGCGGGTAGTGTGCGATACCGAGACGCTGACGCGCGGGTCGGCCTTGATCAGGGCGGTGACCAGACTGGTCTTGCCGGCGCCGGACGGTGCCGAAACGATATAGAGGGTGCCGCTGCTTTGATTCATGGTCGGGGGAGGCCTTACTCGATGTTCTGTACTTGTTCACGCATCTGTTCGATCAGCACCTTCAGGTTGACCGCCGCTTGCGTGCTGCGTGGGTCGAAGGCCTTGGAGCCCAGGGTGTTGGCTTCACGGTTGAGTTCCTGCATCAGGAAGTCCAGGCGCCGGCCAGCAGCACCGCCGGACTTGAGCACCCGGCGCACTTCGTTGACGTGGGTGCTGAGGCGGTCGAGTTCTTCGGCGACGTCGCTCTTCTGCGCCAGCAATACCATCTCCTGCTCCAGGCGCTGCGGGTCAAGCTCGGCCCTGAGGTCACTGAAACGGTCGATGATCTTTTGCCGCTGGGCGGCGAGCATCTGCGGCACCAGGGCACGCAGGGTGGTGACCTCGGTGGCCATGTTGTCCAGGCGCTCGTTGATCAGCCGGGCCAGCTCCTGGCCTTCGCGCAAGCGCCCGGCCTTGAGTTCGGCCAGGGCCTCGTCGAACAGCGCCACGGCCTCGGCGTTCAGGGCCTGCGGGTCAGTGGCGTCGGCCACCAGCACGCCCGGCCAGGACAGCACTTCCAGCGGGTTGAGCGCGGCCGGTTGCTGGATCAGGCTGGCCACTTCTTCAGCGGCGGCAACCAGCTGCGCAGCGCGCTCGCGGTCGACCTTGAGCGGCTTGCCGTCGCTGTCTTCGTGCAGGCGCAGGGTACATTCCACCTTGCCGCGCGACAGGCCCTGGCGCAGGCCTTCACGTACCGCGCCTTCCAGGTCGCGCAGGGCGTCCGGCAGGCGCAGGTGAGGTTCAAGGTAACGGTGGTTGACCGAGCGCAGTTCCCAGACCAGGGTGCCTTGGCTGCCTGCACGCTCGACACGAGCAAAAGCGGTCATGCTGTGCACCATGGAAAGTACCTCGCGTAAATGAATTGAAGGCGCGCGATTGTAGCGCAGTGCGCACGTGACGCCCAATCCACCCATGTTACAGAGCGCATGCTGGCGAGTGGGAAAAGTCGACAGGCTGCCCGGGGCGCGACAATAGGCATGTCCTCTGTGGGCGACGGGCTCTATAATGGCGGGCAGATT